>NZ_JAGMUE010000051.1:0-110082 GCF_019049165.1 Streptomyces sp. AC627_RSS907 | reverse complement strand
CCCCCGCCCCGCAGCCGTGGCCCGCCGCGGCGGACACCTCGGGCGCCGGCACCCCCGTACCGCCGGGCGGAGTCGCCGGTGGGGTGCCGACCGCGCCCCCCGCCCCGGCACCGCCGCGGGGCGCCCCCGCCTCCACGCCGAGCCGGGGCACCCCGTTGCCGCCGGAGAACGCCCCGGCGGCCCCGCGCGCCGCGCAGCCCCTGCCCGCCGAGTCCTCCGCCCCGGTCGACCCGAACTCGACGCAGGGCCGGGCCATCAGCGTGCGGACGCTGGGCCAGGGGGTGCCGTTCAACCGGCAGGCGCTCCAGGTGCAGCAGCAGTCGCCCCTGCCCGCGCCTCCTCAGCCGTCGGCCACCCCCGCCCCGCACCAGCCCGGCGGCTCCGGCCGGCGCCGCAAGCTGGGCACGCCTCCCGCCCCGGCCTCCTCGCACCCGGAGCAGACGGCCCGTCCGCACCCCTCGGCCGAGCAGTCGTCCCCCGCCACGCGCGCGACGGCACAGTCGCAGCCCCAGCCCCAACCGCCGGGCCAGGGTCAGGTCCAGCCGCCCCTGACCGGCGGACAGCCCCGGCGCGTACCGGCGACCGAGGGCGCCGGGCGGTCGTACGCCATAGGCGCGCCGGACAGGAACGCCGCCGAGGGGCCCGAACCGCTGGACGGTCCCGGCGGTGCCGTCGAGGTGGCGGACCCGCCGCGTCCGCAGCCGATGGACGACGAGCTGCCGCCGGAGCCGCTGGACAACCCGCGCCGGCTGCTGGTGTGGCCCGCACCGGACGTCTCCACGCAGCAGGCGCTCAGCGACCGCGGCTACCGGCCGGTGATCGTGAACTCGCGTGAGGAGGTCGACGCGCAGATCGCGGCGTTCCCCGCCGCACTGTTCGTGGACCCGCTCACCGGGCCGATCACCCGTACGGCGCTCCAGTCGCTGCGGCAGGCGGCGGTGGCGGCCGAGGTGCCGGTGCTGGTCACGGCCGGGCTCGGGCAGGCCTCGCGCGACGCGGCCTACGGCGCCGACCCCGCCGTACTGCTGAAGGCGCTCGCTCCGCGGGACAGCGAGCAGCACCCGCCGCGTGTGCTGCTGATCGAGGAGCACGCGGAGATCGCGCTGGCCCTGACCACGACGCTGGAACGGCGGGGCATGCAGGTGGCACGCGCGGCGAGCGACGCCGACGCCGTGACGCTGGCGGAGCAGTTCCGGCCGAACCTGGTCGTGATGGACCTGATGCAGGTGCACCGGCGCCAGGAGGGCTTCGCCGGGATCGTCGACTGGCTGCGTGCGAACGGCCGGCTCAACCGCACCCCGCTCGTCGTCTACACGGCCGCCGTCGACCAGGCCGACCTGCCGCGGCTCGCCTCGGGCGAGACCGTGCTGTTCCTGGCCGAGCGTTCCACCAGCGTCGAGGTGCAGTCGGGCATCGTGGAGCTGCTGTCGCGGATCGGGACCAACTGACGCCGCTGCGGACGTGCTCTAGACGGAGACGATGCTGCGCGCCGCCTTCTTGATCGAGGCGCGCAGCCGGTCGGCGTCCGTGTCCTCGCCGCCGACCAGGATGCGCTTCATCTGGGGCATGACGACCGCCCAGTTGGCCAGGGCGACCAGCAGGAAGAGGAGGTCGGGGGCGGGGATGGCGTCGGTGACCACGCCCCGTGCCTGGCCGTCCCGGACGGCGGCGACCTTGCGGGCGTAGTGCGCCTGGCGTTCGGCCTCGTGCGGCAGCTCGGCGGTGCCGTACTCCATGCCCTCCCAGAAGAGGAGGCGCAGTACCTCGGGGTGGGCGTCGTGGTAGTCCAGCAGGCGGTCGATCCAGCCCTCGACGTCGTCCGGGTCGACGGGGACGGAGACCGCGAGGTCGAGCATCTTCTTCTCGAGGACGGTCGCGAACAGCTCGCTCTTGTTGCCGTAGTAGGCGTAGATCAGCTGCTTGTTGGCCTTGGCCTCGGTCGCGATGCGGTCGATGCGGGCACCGGCGATGCCGTACCGGGCGAACTCGGCGACCGCCGCCTCGAAGATGCGGGCCTTGGTGGCCTCGGGGTCCCTTGCTGCCATGGGGACAGGGTAGCGGTGCGAGCCACATAACCAACTGTTTGGTTGACAGGGTCGGGGAATGCGGGTCAGACTCCGGGAGTTGTTACCAACCAACCAGTTAGTTGTTAGTGTGCGCTCGAAGGAGTCGCTCCGCTGATGTCCTCATCATCGCCCGCAGCCGCTCGAACCGGGCTCGAACCGGGCCCCGTACGGCCCTCCCCCGATCCGTCCGCGGCCACGTCCCGGCTCTTCCTCCCCCTGATCGCCCTCTGCACCGCCGTGACGGCCGCCAACATCTACCTCGCGGCGCCGCTGCTCCCCCTCATCGCCCGCGACTTCGGCTCCACCTCCTCGGCGGTGGCCTGGCTCGCCTCGGTCGCGCAGTTCGGGTACGCGGCCGGCCTGCTCTTCTTCGCCCCGCTCGGGGACAGCGTGAACCGGCGCCGCCTGGTCGCCGTCCTCTCCCTGGTCGCCGCGGCGGCCCTGGTCGCCGGCGCCCTGTCGGCCGGGACGGGCGCGCTCGCCGGCGCCGTGCTGGTCGCCTCCGCCGCGACCGTCGTACCGCAGTTGCTGGTACCGCTGGTCGCGGCGCGCGCCCCCGCCGAGCGCCGGGCCCGTCATGTGGCCGCCGTCATCGCGGGCCTGTTCACCGGCGTCGTGGCGGCCCGGGTGCTCGGCGGGCTGGCCGGGCAGGCCTTCGGCTGGCGCGTGGTGTTCGTGGGCGCGGCCGTGCTGACCGCCGCGCTCGGCCTGGCCACGGCGTACGTGCTCCCCGCGGAGCGGCGGCGGCGTCAGGGCCCGCTCCTCGCCGGCCTCGCCGCACTGCCCGGTGTGGTGCGCCACTCGCCGGACCTGTGGCGCGCGTGCGTACGGCAGGCGGGGATGTACGGCGCCTGGAGTGCCCTGTGGACCTCGCTGGCGCTGCTGCTGACCGGGGACGACGGATACGGCATGAGCACCGCCGCGGCCGGCCTGTTCGGCCTGTTCGGGCTCGCGGCGAGTGTCGTCGCGCCGCTCGCGGGCGGCCTGGTCGACCGGTTCGGCGCCGCCAAGGTCGTACGGTCCGCGTATCTGCTCGCCGCCGTGTCGGTGCCGCTGTTCTGGCTGGGCGGGCAGGCGATGGCGGCCCTGTGCGCGGCGGCGGTCCTGGTGCACGCCGCCCTGGTCGCCTCCCACGTCGCCAACCAGACCCTCGCCCTGACCACCACCTCCGCCCCGGCCACCGCCAACACGGCGTACGTGGTGGCCGGCTTCGCGGGCGGCGCCCTGGCCTCGGCCCTCGCGGGGCCCGCGTTCGGCCACTGGGGCTGGGGCGGGGTGTCCGCGGTGGCGGGAGCGTGGCTGGTGCTGGGGTGGACGGCGACGGCCGTACGGAAGCGGTGAGCACCGGCCGGGCGGAAGGGGTGAGCACCCGCCGTACGGAAGGGGTGAGCACCGGCCGGGCGGAAGCGGTGAGCACCGGCCGTGCGGAAGCCCAGCGACTCCCGCACGGAACGGAAGGCGGACGTGCCGGGCGGGTGGGTGCCGCCCGGCACGAGCGCGCGGTGCGGGTCAGAGCAGGGTGACGTCCAGCGCCCCGTCGGCGTACTGCCTGCGCAGCACCTTCTTGTCGAACTTGCCGACGCTGGTCTTCGGCACCGCCTCGATGACCGTCCAGCGCTCCGGGAGCTGCCACTTGGCGATCCTGCGCTCCTCGGCGAGGAAGGTGCGCAGGGCGGCGAAGCCGACGCTCGAGCCCTCCTTGAGGACGACGGTGGCCAGCGGGCGCTCGCCCCACCTGTCGTCGGGGACGGCGACGACGGCGGCCTCGGCGACGTCCGGGTGGGACATGAGCGCGTTCTCCAGCTCGACGGAGGAGATCCACTCGCCGCCGGACTTGATGACGTCCTTGGCGCGGTCGGTGAGGGTGAGGAACCCGTCGGGGGAGATGGTGCCGACGTCACCGGTCTTCAGCCAGCCGTCCTCGCTGAACTTGTCGGCGGGACGCAGCGGCTCGGCGCCGGGACCGTTGTAGTAGGCGCCGGCGATCCAGTTGCCGCGGACCTCCAGCTCGCCGGCGGACTCGCCGTCCCAGGGGAGGCGCTCGCCGCCGGGACCGGTGAGGCGGGCCTCGACGCCGGCCGGGAAACGGCCCTGCGTGAGGCGGTACGCGAACTCCTCCGGCGTCCCGACCACGTGCGCGGGCGGCCTGGCGACCGTGCCGAGCGGAGAGGTCTCCGTCATGCCCCAGGCATGGCAGACCCGCATGCCGAGCTGGTCGAAGGCCTCCATCAGGGACGGGGGACAGGCGGAGCCGCCGATGGTGACCTGGGTGAGGGACGAGACGTCCCGGGGCGTCACGGTCAGCTCGGCGAGCAGGCCCTGCCAGATCGTGGGGACGGCGGCGGCGTGCGTCGGCCGCTCGCTCTCGATCATCGCCGCGAGCGGCGCGGGCTGGAGGAAGCGGTCCGGCATCAGCATGTTGACGCCGGTCATGAAGGTGGCGTGCGGCAGCCCCCAGGCGTTGACGTGGAACTGCGGGACCACCACCAGGGTGGTGTCCTGGTCGGTCAGGCCCATCGACTGGGCCATGTTGACCTGCATGGAGTGCAGGTAGACCGAGCGGTGGCTGTAGACCACGCCCTTGGGGTCGCCGGTGGTGCCGGAGGTGTAGCACATGGCGGCGGCGGCCCGCTCGTCCAGCTCGGGCCAGTCGTACGTGGCCGGCTTCCCGGCGATCAGGTCCTCGTACTCGTGCACCCGGACGGACGCCCCGTCCAGCAGCGAGCGGTCGCCCGGTCCGGTGACGACGACGTGCTCGACCGTCTTCAGGTGCGGCAGCAGCGGGGCCAGCAGCGGCAGCAGCGAGCCGTTGGCGATCACGACCCGGTCGGCCGCGTGGTTCACGATCCAGGCCAGCTGCTCGGGCGGGAGGCGGAGGTTGAGGGTGTGGAGGACCGCGCCCATGGAGGGGATCGCGAAGTAGGCCTCGACGTGCTCCGCGTTGTTCCAGGCGAGGGTCGCCACGCGTTCGTCGCCCTGGACCGCGAGGTCCTCGCGCAGGGCGTGCGCGAGTTGCGCGGCGCGGGCGCCGATCTCGGCGAAGGACCGGCGGTGCGGCTCGTCCTCGCCGGTCCAGGTGGTCACCTGCGAGCTGCCGTGGATCGTCGACCCGTGGGTGAGGATCCTGGAAATCAGCAGCGGTACGTCCTGCATCGTGCTCAGCACGGTGTCCTCCCGGGGCGACATTGCCTACGCGGTGGCAAGGGATGCGCTGATTCTGCGCACATACCGCGCGGTATGTCACTACTCCCGGCCGATCGATCAGCCCGCGAAGCCCTACAGGATCACTCGCCGAAGGCGACTATAGGGAGCATGTGGGGCATTACCGGGCAATCCCCAGCTCAGGGTCTTCGCGCAGCTTGCCCAGCGCCCGGGACACCGCCGACTTCACCGTGCCCACGGAGACTCCGAGCACGTCGGCCGTCTGGGCCTCGCTGAGGTCCTCGTAGTACCTGAGGACGACCATCGCCCGCTGCCGGGCGGGCAGCTTCATGATCGCCCGCCACATGGCGTCGTGCAGCGCCTGCCGCTCCGCCGGGTCGTCACCACCGGGCGCGGGCTCCGGCTCGGGCAGCTCGTCGCAGGCGAACTCGTCGACCTTGCGCTTGCGCCACTGCGACGTCCTGGTGTTCAGCAGCGCCCGGCGCACATAGCCGTCCAGCGCACGATGGTCCTCGATGCGCTCCCAGGCCACGTACGTCTTGGTGAGCGCGGTCTGCAGCAGGTCCTCCGCGTCGCTCGGGTTCGCGGTCAGCGACCGGGCGGTACGCAGCAGCACCGGCTGGCGGGCCTTCACGTACGACGAGAACGACGGGTACGGGAAGGTCTGCGTCCTTGCCGTGGCCAGGGCCGGGGCCTTGGCCGGGGCGGCTTCCGAAGCGCTGGTGCAGACGGGTGCGGTCATGCCTCAACGCTATGAGCGCGGGGGTGTCCGGCGGATCGGCCGCAGGTCCCGAAGCAGAGTCCGCCTCAGGTTGTAGGGGTGGTGCTGACCCCACCTCCTGTAGGTGGACGAGGGGAGCAGAGGTACTGCGGGTTCGACCCTGAGGGCGGCCCCCGGATCGTACGCGGAGGCAGCCTTTCCGCCGAACCGCACGGGGACGTCCGTACGCGAACACGCCTGGGCGGCGGTACCGGAGCACCGCCGCCCAGACGCCTTGCGACCCCATGAAGCACACCCGCACGGAGACTGAGGGGCCGGTGCCGGAGCGCACCCGCACCGGCCCCTCAGCTCACCACCACAGCGGGGAGAAGCTGACGGCCACGTTGTCGTTGCCCTGGTTGATGGGCGTGAACGCGGAACCGTCGACCTGCGCGGTGTTGCTCTGGTTCGAGGCGCCCGAGCCGACCGCCTGCTGCTGCGTGGTGGACGAGTTGCCGTTGTTGTCGTCGCCGACACCGCTTCCGATGATGCCCGCGGAGGCCTCGGCAGCGGTCGCGTTGGATCCGTCGTCCGCGAAGGCACCGTTGTCCGCCACCGCCACGCCACCGAAGAGGGCGGCGGCGAGCGGAAGGGCGGCGACGGCGGCGACGGCACGGGCGGTACGGATGCTTGCCATGTGTTCCTCCAGAACAAGTGCGCTCCGGCTTGTGGCCGACAGCGCGGTGAGTACGGGAACTGCGTGAAGTGTGAAGTTGCGTGAAGCGCTGTGAAACATGGTTCGCGCCAAGGCAGTTGGCCGGCCGCCCGGACGCTGTGCACGACGTCGCGTGATCAGGGTTGCCCACCGATCACCGGCGAACCACCTCGCACCCCCTGATTCGCCCTCAAGCGTGAGGACAAGCCGATAAACCCCTTTGCTTCACTTCCACCTCACCCCTGAGCAGTGCGGACAGCTCCACCCCAAGCACCGCAAGAGGTGAAGCGTTCCGGCACTGCCCCCGTTCCCCCCGCCACCCCGGCGCGCCGCATACACCCTCCCTTCCTTTTTTCGAACGTACGTACGAAACTAATCCCATGGCCACCTCCGACCGGCAGGCCACGACGCTGGCCCTCGCACACGCCCTGTCAGCCGCCGAACGCGGACTGGCCGTCATCCCCCTGGCCCGGACGAAGCTCCCGGCACTGCGCTCCCCCCACCGCGACGACCGGTCGCCGGCCCGCTGCCACGGCGAGTGCGGCCGCCTCGGCCACGGCGTCCACGACGCCTCCACCGACCCGTCCCGCATCCGGGAACTGTTCGCCGCCGCCCCCTGGGCCACGGGCTACGGCATCGCCTGCGGCCTGCCCCCGCACCACCTCATCGGCGTGGACCTGGACACCAAGTCGGAGACGGACTCCTCGGCCGCCCTGCGCGAGCTGGCCCTGCGGCACCTGTTCACGATCCCGCCCACGGTCGTCGTCCTGACCCCCAGCGGAGGCCGTCACCTCTGGCTCAGCGGCCCGCCGGACGCGGTCGTCCCCAACTCGGCCGGCCGCCTCGCCCCCGGCATCGACATCCGGGGCGCCGGCGGCTACCTGGTCGGCCCCGGCTCCCTCACCCGCCACGGCACCTACACCACCGCGCCCGGCACCTCCCACCTGGCGCCCGCGGCCTGCCCGCCCGCGCTCCTGCGCCTCCTGCTCCCGCCGCC
Organism: Streptomyces sp. AC627_RSS907; assembly: GCF_019049165.1. Classification (NCBI taxonomy): domain Bacteria; kingdom Bacillati; phylum Actinomycetota; class Actinomycetes; order Kitasatosporales; family Streptomycetaceae; genus Streptomyces; species Streptomyces sp. AC627_RSS907. The sequence goes on along the minus strand of NZ_JAGMUE010000051.1, from coordinate 102,442 downwards.
CCGCGCTCACCGGACCGTCTCCGCCGCGACCGACTCACACGGCCAGGGACTCGTCCAGTTCGTCCTCGCAGCCCACGAGGGCCAGCGCAACACCCGCTTGTTCTGGGCGGCCTGCCGCGCCTACGAGGGCGGCATCGGCGCGGCTCTCGCGGCCCCCTTGACCGAGGCGGCGCTCGCCACGGGCCTGCCCGAGCGCGAGGCCCGCGCGACCATCGCGTCCGCGGCCCGCATGACCGGCCACCAGCCGTGACGCCACCAGTCCTCGGCCCCCCGGCCCGCGGTCTCCGGTCTCCGACGTCTCCGGTCTTCAGCCCTCCGCCCACACGACCGGGCGGGGGCGTCTCCCCTCCGCGTCCCCCGTACCAGGGCGGACGAGCCTAGGACCGCGGCCGGCCGTCGTCCGTCACGGACCCGGCACCGGCGTCGCTCTTCCGCCACGCCCGGACGCCCAGCCTGCCCGTGGTGCCGAGGTCGAGGTCCGGCGCGACCATCACGGGGTCGGAGCCCGACTCGGCGCGGACCCGGACGTAGGGCACGGTCACCGCCGCACCGGCCTGCGTGGTGTTGCGCCACGCCAGCCCCGACACGGCGGACTCACCCGGCCGCAGGGTCACCCGGCGGGGCAGCCCGTCGCCGTCGCCCGCCATGGGGATGTCATCGGTGCCGCGCAGGACGTCGATCCCGTCGACCGGCTCCAGCTCTCCGTCGAGCAACTCCAGTACCGGGTAACCCTCCAGGGAGTACGGACGGCCGCCGCAGTTCTCCAGGTGCAGGCCCACGACGCGCAGCCCCATGGCCGCGTCCCCCTTGTCCGCGGTGAGCCGCAGCCCGGACGGCGGGCAGGAACCAGCGGCGGCGGGCGCCTCGTCGGAGGGCACCCGCTTCACGTCGAGGATCCGCACGTGCTCCGCGTCGAGCCGGTGGCCGCCCAGGTACCCGGAATCCGCGAGCGTGCGCCGCACGGTCCGTCCCGCCCCCACGGACGCCACCGTCTCCTCGGTGTTCGACATCGCCCTCCCCTGGTCGTCCAGGAGGGAGAAGACGATGGTGTAGGTGAAGGGCTCGGCCTCCTGATTGGTCACGGAGTACGCGACCGCGCACGACGTCCAGCCGCCTGTACCGGTGGGCCCGGTCGCCGCCCCCGACACCTCCGGAAGACTGTCCGCCGTGACGGACACATCGGGTCGCTCACCCGCCCGCGCACCGGGTGAGGCGGTCGCCTTGGAACCGGAACCGTCGGCCCGTTCGACCATGCCGACGATCCGCACCCCGTCCCGCTCCTGCCCGGCACCACCACCGCCGTCGGCACCACCGGCGGCCCCCACCCCGCAGGGGCTCTCCCGCTCCCCCTCTCCCCCCGCACCGGACACGGTGGTCTCGCTACCACAGGCACCGAGCAGGAGGGAGGCGACGAGAGCACCGGAGACCGCAAGTGCCGGGCGGAGCGGGGGGATACGCATCGCCCCACCTCACCAGTCCGCTCCCACCCCGACCGTGGCGGAAGCCACACTTCCGGTCACAGCCCTGTCACAGCCCCGGCTCCTCGCTCCACAGCGACGAACACGACCGCCGCCACATGGCACCGGAACACCACCCAGCCCACCGGCACCAGCAGGCTCACCACGGGCCCGACCACCTGCCACGCCTCGTACGGCCCGCTCGTCGAACCGTCGGGCCGCACGTCCCACTGCTGGTCCCACCCGAGCCAGCCGGCCCACAGCGGGACGGCCCACCGACCGACCACGGCACGACGACAGCCCCCGACCAAGAAACAAAAAACCTGGTCAGGGACCGTCAACCACCGCGATGGGTGTGGGATCTGAACCCACGGCGACTTGCGCCACGACGACTTTCAAGACCTTTTGGTGAACACGACCGCTGACCGCTGGACCACAGGTCATACAGGTACTGGCTCCCCCATGAGCCCATCGTCGTCGTCATCGTGCCCGCTCCGTGCCCCACGGGCGTGGCTGGAGCCCGCTGGCGTGCTCTGCGCCTCCTCCGCACGTCAGAACACCGCGTGACCGCTCAGGAGAACAAGGCACCCACCATTACCGCGCCGTAGTGCACGCATTGGTGCCATCGCTTGCAGTAGCGCTTCGCCCGCCACATCGAACGCCGCGTGAATTGCTTCTCGCACCACACACACTTACGAGTCTTCCCGTCCCCCATGGCCACGACCTTACCGAGCGATCTCAACGCCCCGAACAGGAACCGGCCGATCATGCTTCCAGGAGGGCCAGGAATGGGCGCATCGCCCTCCTGAGCAGTGGAAGCCGCTGTGCCCAGTGGGCTCGGGAACTCTCTGCCTTTTGCGGCCTGCCCGATTCTTCCCCGGCCCGGCCCACCAGTACCGCCGTTTGGTCATCAGCGGGCCGCCATACCTACCGCAGGCCAGTCGGGGCGAGCACTCCAGCGGAGCCATCGTCATCAGCGCCTCCGCTGCGTGCCCCAGGCGCGTGCCCGCCGAGCCAGGAGTCAGCCGCCTCGGCCACCTGGCCGTCCCGACCGGCGACAGGACGGGCATAGTGCCGGGTGGTGACGCTCGCGTTCGAGTGGCCGAGCCGATGCGCGGCGGTCATCACGCCGTACCTGTCGGCGACCCACGTGCCGTGCGAGGCACGCAGATCGTGCGGGGTGACCCCTTCCGTGCCCGATCGGCCGGGAAGTCGCGGGGAACGGCGGGGTTCGGCGGGTAGCGCGTACGACAACGGCCCCTGACCGTCGTACCTGGTCAGGGGCCGTAACACTGCGGTGGGTGTGGGATTTGAACCCACGGTGGCTCGCGCCACGACGGTTTTCAAGACCGTTCCCTTAGGCCGCTCGGGCAACCCACCCACGCACCGCCCATGCGTAGCGGAGCGGCTACAGCCTACCGGCCTCCGGCGGTGCGCGGCATGCGTGGTCCGTGGGCCGTGGGCCCAACCGGCTTGCGGCGCCTCGCGGGAGAACGCGTACCCGGCGGGTTCGGCGTGCGGGACGTGTCCGGTGCGCCGGTGCAGGGCGTTGCCGGAGGCATGGGCCGGGCCGGCGAACCGTACGTCGTCCGTGGCGCCCCGCATGCCGCGTGGTGGCGCGTGGCGCAGGTGTGCGCCCGTGGTGCCTCCTGACCGGCGAGCGCCCGGTTCACCGGCCGGAAGTGGTGCCCCTCGGTGGTGCGGGGCACCACGTCGCGTGGGACCTGCGTGCGCGAAACCTGTGCGCGCCGGGCCTGTCCCGCGTGGGCTCAGTCGTCGCCGGTCTTGGACCCCAGGATGAGCTGAGCCGTGCGCTCCGTGCCGCCGCGCTCGTAGGTGACGGTGACCTTGTCGCCGGGCTTGTGGGTCCAGATCTCGCCGATCAGGGTGGGACCGCTGTCGATCACCCGGTCGTCGAGCTTGGTGATGACGTCGCCGGGCTTGAGGCCCGCGTCGGCCGCGGGACCGCCCGGCTCGACGGGGTCGGAGCCGCTGACGCCCTGCTCGGTGATCTTGGCGCCGCTCGTCGTCTCCTCCAGGGAGACGGAGGCGCCGATCTTGGCGTACACGGGCTTGCCGGTCCGGATCAGCTCCTTGGCGACGTACTCGGCCTGGTTGATCGGGATGGCGAAGCCCAGGCCGATCGAGCCCGCCTGGCCGGCCTCGCCGCCGAAGCCGCCGTTGCTCGTGGACTGGATCGCGGAGTTGATCCCGATGACGTTGCCCCGGGCGTCCAGCAGCGGGCCGCCGGAGTTGCCCGGGTTGATCGAGGCGTCGGTCTGCAGGGCGCTCATGTAGGACGCCTTGCTGGTCGCGCTGCCGTCGCTGGAGGCCACGGGACGGTTCTTGGCGCTGATGATGCCCGTGGTCACCGTGTTGGACAGGCCGAAGGGGGCCCCGATGGCGATCGTGGAGTCGCCGACCGCGACCTTGTCGGAGTCGCCGAGGGGCAGCGGGTTCAGGTCCGAGGGGGCGTTCTTGAGCTTGATGACCGCGACGTCGTAGCCCTGGGCGTGGCCCACCACCTCGGCGTCGTACTTCTTGCCGTCGGGGAAGGTCGCGCTGAGCTGTCCGCCGTCGACCGCCTCCGCCACCACGTGGTTGTTGGTGACGATGTGGCCCTGCTTGTCGAAGACGAAGCCGGTGCCGGTGCCGCCCTCGCCGTTGCTGCCCTCGGCCTGGATGGTGACCGTGCTGGGCAGCGCCTTGGCGGCCACACCGGCGACCGTGCCCGCGTCCCGCTTGAGGGAGCCGCCGGTGTCCGAGGCGGAGACCGTCGTGGAGCCGGTCTCGTCGTTGTTCTTGGCCAGCGTGTAGCCGAGGCCGCCGCCCAGGCCGCCCGCGACCAGCGCGGCGATCAGCAGCGCGGCGACCACACCGCCACGGCCGCGGCCCGACTTGGGGGCGGGCGGCTGGTACGAGGAGCCCCAGCCGCCGGTACCGTCACCGCCGCCGTACGGGGAAGCCGCCGACGGCGGAGGCGGCGGCCAGGAGGCGTCGGGGGCGGCCGTTCCGTACGGGTGGGCCGGCTGAGGCGTGTGGGCGGGTGGCCGGAAACCGTCGTGCTCCTCCGGGCCGGCGGGCGCGGCGGACGCCGGCCGGCCGACGGGCTCCGGAGACGGCGGCCGGTCGGTGGGCGCGGGCGCCGGCGGCTGGCCGGCGGGCGCGGTGGACACCGGCTGGTCCGGGTGCGGCGCGGCCGACTGGGCGGAGGCAGCGGGAGTTTCCACCGGCACGGGAGGTGCGGACGGGGCCGGGGGTACCGCGGTGCCCTCGTTCTCGGTGCTCACGACTTCTCTCCTCGTTCCACAGCTGTTTCTCGGTCACACTGGTCGCGCTCAGCCACGCTCACGCGCGCTGCTCCGCGGGCCGGAGCGATGCAGGTGCATGTGTTCTCGTATGCCATCAGCTTTTCCCACGGGCCGTCAGAGCACCATAAGCGGTTGCTGTGGGTCCACGGCCGGTCTTTACATGGGTCATCCAAGGCTAAACGGACGGGGCCTCGATGACTCCGGCGGCACGTCCGCCTTCCGCGGTGGCACCATGACGCGGTGACCCACGCACGACAGCACCGGATCCAGGTCGTCGCCCACCGTGGCGCCTCGGAAGAGGCTCCCGAGCACACCCTGGCCGCGTACCGGAAAGCGATCGAGGACGGGGCGGACGCCCTCGAGTGCGACGTCCGCCTGACCGCCGACGGCCACCTCGTCTGCGTGCACGACTGGCGCGTCAACCGTACGTCCAACGGCCGCGGCGCGGTCTCGGCGCTGGAGCTCGCCGATCTGGCCGCGCTGGACTTCGGCGCCCGCAGGACCCGGGAGTTCTGGCGCACGCGCGACGAGCAGCCCGACTGGGAGCACCGGCCCGAGGACCGGGAGGAGACCTCCGTCCTGACCCTGGAGCGGCTGCTCCAGCTGGTGGCCGACGCGGGGCGGCGGGTGGAGCTGGCCATCGAGACCAAGCACCCCACGCGCTGGGCGGGGCAGGTGGAGGAGCGGCTGCTGCTGCTCCTGAAGCGGTTCGGGCTGGACGCCCCGGCCTCGGCCGCGGAGTCCCCGGTGCGCGTGATGAGCTTCTCGGCCCGCTCTCTGCACCGGGTGCGCGCCGCGTCACCGACCCTGCCGACGGTCTACCTGATGCAGTTCGTCTCGCCCCGGCTGCGTGACGGGCGCCTGCCCGCGGGTGTCGGGATCGCGGGGCCCTCGATCCGGATCGTGCGGAACCACCCCGCCTACATCGACCGCCTGAAGCGGGCCGGGCACCAGGTGCACGTGTGGACGGTGAACGAGACCGCCGACGTCGACCTCTGCGCCGGTCTGGGCGTCGACGCCATCATCACCAACCGGCCGCGCGCGGTACGGGAGCACCTTGGACGCTGATCCGTCCGCGAACCCGCCGCGGTAGTCCGTCCGCCCGTCTTCCGGTCGCGGACCACCGGCGAGATCCGGCCGGATGATTACGGGGAGTGCTCCGGCGCGTTCGGTGCGTGTCCGTCCGTGTCGAATGCGTCACTGGGCGGCGACCGGCCGGTTTCCGGCTCAGGTCAGGGGGGCATCCACACCGTGGCGTGGGGCGAAGGAGGTCTCGGGGGTGGCGTTGGTGGTGGCACAGGAGGTGCCCACGTCGTCGAGCATGGCCGTTCCCCATGGCCCTGCGGGCGTGGGGAAAGCAAGGCACCGGATGCGGGAGCAGTTGCGCAGGGGCGGTGTGGCGGAATCGGTCATCGACGACGCCGTACTGGTCCTTTCCGAACTGCTGAGCAACGCGTGCAAGCACGGCCGTCCGCTGGGCGACGCCCTGGCCGGTGACGGTGACGTCCGTGCCGCGTGGGGGGTGGACGCGGGCGGCCGGCTCGTCGTGGAGGTGACGGACGGTGGTGGTCCGACCCGCCCGTCCCCGGCGACCCCTTCGGTCACCGCGCGCGGCGGTCGCGGGCTGAACATCATCACCGCGCTCTCCGACGACTGGGGGGTACGCGACGACGCGCGCGGAGAGGTCACGGTCTGGGTCGTCGTCCACGACGACGTGCACGACGCGGACGCGGGGCACCGGCGCGACGACTTCGCCACCCGGGTCGCGGCGCCCGCGGTCTCGGAGATCCCCGGCCTGGACTTCGCGGACGCGTTCGACGACCTCGGCTGACCGGCGGCCCTCGTACGGGGGGGGCCGCGCGACGAGGTTGTCCACAGGCGGACGGTTGTCCACGGGCCGCCCGTGTCCACAGGCGGCCCGCCGTCCACAGCAACCCGTCGGGCGGCGTGCGAGCGGCTAGGCTCGCGCCGTACGAATTGAGCCGCAACCGGGAGACACCCACGATGGCCAAGAAGCGACCCCAGACGAAGGCCAAGCGGCCGCAGCTCACCGATGGTGCCCGCGCCGCAGGCGCTGACGGGCCCGTTCCGGTCGTCGGCGCCCGCGAACCCTGCCCGTGCGGCAGCGGCCGCCGGTACAAGGCCTGCCACGGCCGGGCCGCCGTGCAGGCGACGACCGCGCTGGTGCAGCGCCCGTTCGAGGGGCTGCCCGGCGAGTGCGACTGGGTGGCCCTGCGCGAGCTGGTGCCCGCGGCCACGGTCGAGCTGACCCTGAAGGACGGCCTGCCCGAAGGCGTCCCCTCGGTCACGCTGGCCACGGTGCTGCCGATGGCCTGGCCGGCGCTGCGCCGGGACGACGGCTCGGTCCTCCTCGGCCTGCAGAACGACACGGCGTCGGGTGACATCAGCCGCGACCTCGCCGACACCCTCCAGCGGGCCCTGGCCGCCGCCCCGGGCACCCCGGTGCAGGGCCGGCGCGCGCCGGCCGACGGGCTGCGGCTGCAGGACCTGCTGGCCCCCGACGGGGCGTTCGAGCCGGTGGTGCACACGGGCTTCGAGTTCTGGGTCCCGGACCCGGAGAACGCCACGCCGGAGGTGGCCGCCTCCCTGGAGCGGGCCAACGCCGCGGCCATCCCGACGGTCCGCCTGCAGGGCCTGGACGCCGCCTACTGGTGCGAGACGCCGGAGAAGAACCACCTGCGCTGGGTCATGCCGCACGAGGAGGAGCGGCTTCTGGACGCTCTTGCCCGACTGCACGCGGCAGGCCGGTCGAACCTCGGCGAGGGCACCCGCCTCGTCGGCTCCTTCCGCGCCCACGGGCTCACCGTCCCGGTGTGGGACCTGCCGGGCGAGGTCACCGCGCAGGACGTCGAGAAGCCCGCGGCCGAGTTCGCCGAGCGCCTCGCCGAGGCCCTGGCCTCGGACGCCGCGCTCACACCGGACGAGCGCCGGGCACGCGGTGGTCTGACCAACCGACAGGTCACTCTCAGCTGACGCACAGCCGCAGGGTCCCGGTCCGGCTGACCGACCGGTCAGCCGGACCATCGGTCTGGGAGGCGGTGACTCCGGTCACAACTCCCGGCGGAGACAAGCCAGTCGGTGACCGGAAAACAGGAGATCGAATTTGCTAACCGCCGATCTCTTGTTACCGTTCGAGTAGCCCGGTTGCTGGTGCATCCCCCGTCGCCAGCAACCGGGCCTTTCCATGCGCCCGGTCGCACACGCAGCGCAGTCGCCCGTCAACTCCCTGTTTCCACAGGTGAATTGCGTCCGGTGCCGCCGCCGCCCCGGACATCGGCCCCGCCGCCTTCGACACTCCCGTCACCGCCGCCGCTCCCGTCGGCCCCCTCACTCCGGCTTCGCAGCAGCAGCGGCCCGTGCCCGGCCCGGCTCGCGAACTCCGCGACCGCGGTGTAGGCCGCCGGTTCGCCCCGATGGCGTTCCCGGGGTGTCTCACAGGCGTCCGGCGCGTCCCCGGCACCCACCGCGCAGCGCGTCCGCACTCCGCTCCCGTCGGGCCCCACGAGACTCAGCACGGATTCCAGCGGGCGGCCGGTCGTGTTGCGGTAGGAGGTCCGCGCCCAGCTCTCCGCGCCCTGGGTCAGGACACAGGTCTGCGCCTCGATGCCCTCCGGCGAGGTGAGAGCGGAGCCGCAGCGCACGGCGGTGGCCACGCCGACCGACAGCCGGGAGGGGGGCGGCGCGGCCGCGGCCGGGGTGCGGCCGGCTCCTTCAAAAGCCCCTGCGGCACCGTCCTGCGCGAGGCGCGCGGCCGGGGCGCCCTGTCCCCCGGCCACCGGGGGCCGGGGAGAGGCCAGGGCGAACGGCAGCACGACCGCGCACACCAGGACGCCGGCGAGCCCGTACAGACGGACCCGTCGGCGGTCCCGCCCACCGCGGTGCGGCTCCGGTCCGCGCGACTCCGGGCGGGGCGGCCCTGGGCGGGGCGGCGTCGCGGCACGGTGCTCCCCGGCATGAAGCGGCATGGGGCGGACGATAACGGCCCCGGGCAGGCGCGGACTTCCGCGCGCGCCGGACACTCCTACAACTCGGGGGCGCTCACACCCGTACGAGTGAGGGCGTCGACCACCGCGTCCACCACGGCCTCCACGTCGGGCACCCAGGGCGAGGCGGAGCCGGGCAGCGGCGCCCGCTCCCAGTGGACGGCACCCCGGCCGGTCTCGGACGGGGGCAGCGCGAGATAGCCGCCCTCGCCGTGGAAGCGCAGGGAGCCGGGGACGAAGTCCTTGGCGTAGAGCAGCTCGCCCAGCTGTTCCATGGAGTACGGCTTGACCAGCAGCGACCAGCGGGTGGGCGAGGCGACGACGGGGCCGAGCCGCAGACCGGCGTGGTCGAGCGCGGTGAGGGCGCGGGCGGCCGACAGGGCGGGCAGGGAGACGGCGCAGGGGGCGCTGCCCCCGGTGGCCAGGACGATCGGCGCGGTGGGCCGGTTGGTCCACCACCAACGCACCATGCGGGCGTCAGTGGTCGCCGCGAGGAGACCGGGGTCGAAGGGGTGGGCGCCGGGCACCGTGCACTCCGGGTCGGGACAGCCGCAGCGCGACCTCGCCCGCGGGTCCGCCGCCACGCCCGGGAGTACGGGCCACTGCCATCGCGTCGCGTAGGTCAGGGCCGCGCCGATCAGCTCAGGCCGCCCGTCGTCGTGCTGGGACAAGAGCCTGCGTCGCCTTCCGAGGATCTCGCGCATGAGCGCTCGTTCCTTTCCGTTGCACGCCTGGCAACACCGTGGTCACATCACACCATGTGTCGATCTCTTCGCTGTGCGTAGCTGGTGGCGCATCACACCCCTGCCAGGGACCCCCGCCGAGGGCAGGGCACACCCCTGTGGGTCGAGCACTGACTGCGTCCGCGGCGGTTCCGTCCACACTGCGCCCACCGGAAATGGGCGTGGCGCGGGGTGGCGAAGTCTGGCGTTCTGCCGTCTCGCGTGTTTCTCTCCGCCTCCGCCACGGGAGGATGGGGCACGGTCGTCGGTGGATAGGACGCCCGGGTCCGTCGCCAGGTTCCGGACGGCCCCCAACCGCCCCTGGCCTTCACCGAGTACGTACCCATCACGACCGCTGTGACGCTCCGTAAAGCACCCTCAGTCGACCGCAACAAGACGTCCTCCAGGGCAGTTTCAAGCCAATTTCTCTTTTACGCAAGGGGTCGGGAAGGGGGTCACTCAAGCCTCACGGACACCAGGAATCCCCGCAGGACAATGCTGGACATCTCCTTACGAGTGCGTGTACATGTGGAGACACTGCTAGCGGCGCAGAATGACATGGGGGTTTGCGATGCTTTTGAGCAGTAAGCGCCGGTCGGAAAGCCGGACGCCATGAACGCCCCGCACCCTGCGAAAGTGGCCGGAATCGATTCAACGGTTCCGTCTCCCGCACACACTGTCGCGTCCGCCGCCCCGGGTGCCTCCCCGGCCACGCCACCGACCGCCACGGACGCCCCGCCCGCACCCGGTGCCCCCGGCACCCTGCTCCAGGACCGGCTCGCCGGCTGGGTGTCGGACCTCACGACCCTGCACGAGCTGACCGAACGCCTCGTCCGTACGGAATCGCTGGCCGAAGGACTCCAGGAACTGCTGCGCGCCGGAGCCGCCCTCGTGGGCGCCCGGCGCGGTCTTGTCGTACTGGAACCGGCCGACGGACTCGGCCCGGACACCACCATCGGCCTCGGGCTGGCCCGCGCCGACCTCGGCCACATCGAGACGGTGCCCCGCAGCTCCCTGTCGTACGGGCGGATCCTGGACGGACTCCCGGTCGGTGACGGCGGGATCGCCGAGCCCGACCTGCTCGCCGAGAAGGGCCTCGACCCCCGCCACCGCGAGGTCGCCGCCCGCCTCGGCTACGCCGCCAGCTACACGCTCCCGCTGTCCGCCGAGGGCACCGGCCGGCTGGGAGCCGCCGCATGGCTCTACGACGAGCCCGCCGAACCGGGTGAGCGGCAGCGCCACCTCGCCGGGCTGTACCTCCGGTACGCCGCCGCACACCTGGCCCGGCTGGTGGAAGTCGACCGCACGCGCGCGTGCATGGCGACGATGGCCGAGGAACTGCTGCCCTCCCGCCTGCCACGGGTCCCCGGCGTCCAGCTTGCCCACCGGCACCTGACCGGTCCGCGCGGCGGCGGCGACTGGTTCGACGCGCTGCCGCTGCCGGACGCCGCCCTCGGACTCGCCGTCGGGTCCGTCACCGGGTCCGGACCCGGCGCGGTCGCCGCGATGGGACGGCTGCGCGCCTCCCTGCGGGCGTACGCCGTGATGGAGGGTGAGGACCCGGTCGCCGTCCTCTCCGACCTGGAGCTGCTGCTGCGCCTCACCGAACCCGCCCGCTCGGCCACCGCCCTGTTCGGCTACTGCGAGCCCGCGCTGCGCCGGATCACGCTGGCCGGGGCCGGGCACAGTCCGCCGCTGCTGACCGGGGAGCGCCGCACGGAGTTCGTCGAGACCTCCGTCTCCGCGCCGCTCGGCATGCTCGCCTGCTGGGAGGCGCCCAGCGTGGAACTCCAGGCAGAACCCGGCGAGACGGTTCTGCTGTACACCAACGGGCTGGTGCGGCGCACCGGCGCCCCGGCCGACCGCGCCTTCGCCCGGCTGCACGCGGCGGCGGCCGGCGTGCCCCGGGCGGTCCGCCACGACCCGGACGCCGTCGCGGAGCACGTCCTGCGCACCGTGCTGCCGGACGGAGCGGCGGAGGGGGACCCCGGGGAGGACGTGGCCCTGCTGGCGGTCCGGTTCGAATAGCGGACAGCGAACGAGAGAGATGTCACGCATAGCGGACGGCGGTGCTCCCGTGTAACAGGCCCTTCGCCCCTGGGCCCCCTTCCGTACGACCGTACGATGGGGGTGGTCCAGTGCCGTATCTAGGAGGATGACCGTGGCGGAGGAGCTCAACCCGGCAGTATCCGACCCCGCTGCTGACGCAGCGGGCCCGGAGGAGACCGAGCCGGTCAAGCAGCGCAAGAACGGCCTGTACCCGGGCGTGTCCGACGAGCTGGCCGAGAACATGAAGTCGGGCTGGGCCGACACGGAGCTGCGCGACCTGGAGCCGATCCCCCAGGCCGCCGAGACCGCCGCCCGCCGCGCCGCCCTGTCCGCCCGCTTCCCGGGCGAGCGCCTCGTCGTCCCCGCGGGCAACCTGAAGACCCGCTCCAACGACACGGAGTACGCCTTCCGCTCGTCCGTCGAGTACGCGTACCTCACCGGCAACCAGACCGAGGACGGCGTCCTGGTCCTGGAACCCACCGCGGACGGCCACCAGGCCACCATCTACCTCCTGCCGCGCTCCGACCGCGAGAACGGCGAGTTCTGGCTCGACGGCCAGGGCGAGCTGTGGGTCGGCCGCCGCCACTCCCTCACCGAGGCCGAGAAGCTGTACGGCATCCCCGCCTCCGACGTGCGCAAGCTGCCCGACGCGCTGCGCGAGGCCACCGGCCCGGTGCGCGTCGTACGCGGTTACGACGCCGGCATCGAGGCGGCACTGACCGACAAGGTCACCGCCGAGCGCGACGAGGAACTGCGCGTCTTCCTGTCCGAGGCCCGCCTGGTCAAGGACGACTTCGAGATCGGCGAGCTGCAGAAGGCCGTCGACTCCACCGTGCGCGGCTTCGAGGACGTCGTGAAGGTCCTCGACAAGGCCGAGGCGACCAGCGAGCGCTACATCGAGGGCACGTTCTTCCTCCGCGCACGCGTGGAGGGCAACGACGTCGGCTACGGCTCCATCTGCGCCGCCGGCCCGCACGCCTGCACCCTGCACTGGGTGCGCAACGACGGCCCGGTCCGCTCCGGCGACCTGCTGCTGCTCGACGCGGGCGTCGAGACGCACACCTACTACACGGCGGACGTCACGCGCACGCTGCCGGTCAACGGCCGCTACAGCGAGCTCCAGAAGAAGATCTACGACGCCGTCTACGAGGCCCAGGAAGCCGGCATCGCGGCGGTCAGGCCGGGCGCCAAGTACCGCGACTTCCACGACGCCGCCCAGCGCGTGCTGGCCGAGAAGCTCGTCGAGTGGGGCCTGGTCGAGGGCCCCGTGGAGCGGGTGCTGGAGCTCGGCCTGCAGCGCCGCTGGACGCTGCACGGCACCGGGCACATGCTCGGCATGGACGTCCACGACTGCGCCGCCGCGCGCACCGAGACCTATGTCGACGGCACGCTGGAGCCCGGCATGGTGCTCACCGTCGAGCCCGGTCTGTACTTCCAGGCCGACGACCTGACCGTGCCCGAGGAGTACCGGGGCATCGGCGTCCGCATCGAGGACGACATCCTGGTCACCGAGGACGGCAACCGGAACCTGTCCGCCGGACTGCCGCGCCGGTCGGACGAGGTCGAGGAGTGGATGGCCGCGCTGAAGGGCTGACCCCCGTCCCGACGGCCGGGTACCGCACGACGGGGTACCCGGCCGTCGGCGCGTCCGGGAAGCCGGGGCGGCGGCCGTCGGGACCGGTGGCGCCACCGGGGGACCGGCTGAGGAACAGGCTGCCGTCAGACCACCACCAGCGGAGCGTCCGCACGCCACTTGAGGACCTTGTCGAAGCTCACCACGGCCCCGGCACGCCCCGGCCTGGTGCCGATGTGCACGTGGTCGGCGAGTTCCCGGATGAGACACAGGCCGCGCCCGTGCTCGGCGTCGGCGGGCACCGGGCCCGCCGCTCCGACCGCCCGGCCGGGAGCGGCCACCGGGAAGCCCTGCCCCGTGTCGGCGACCTCGATGCGGCAGCGCTCGCCGTCGAGATAGGCCGTGACGCGGTACGCCTCGGAGGGGTGTCCGGGTACGTCGTCCCCACCGTGTTCGACGGCGTTGGCACAGGCCTCGCTCAGTGCGACGGAGAGGTCGAAGGAGATCTCCGGGTCGACCCCCGCGGTCTCCATGGTGCCGATCAGCAGGCGGCGGGCCAGGGGCACGCTCGCAGCCTCGCGCCGCAAATGGAGTGACCACCAGATGCTCATGCTCCAGCCTCCCGGCCGCGGCTCGACATACCGTTACGTATTGCCCCGGGTGTCCGTCCGTAAGCGCGGTGTCCGCGGGAGACTGCCCATACGGCGGATGCGTCCATCCCGCCGAACGGTGTATGCGGGACAGATCGCGCCAAACGGCGACCTTCCGGTCCTCCTGCGGTCGTACGGCATCTTGTGGACCTGCCGTACGCGGTGGGCGACGCCAGTGCGATGATGAGCCCGCCATGACTGCCCCCCACCCGCCAACGGCGCGCTCCGGAAACGATCTCCGGATCCTGCGGGCCGCGGTGTTCGCCGCGGTCTGTGTCGTGCTGGCCGCGGCGGGGCACACGCTCGCCTCCTGCGCCACCGTTCCGCTGTGGTCGCTGGGTGCGGGATTCCTCGGGGCGGTCGTGGTCGCCGCACCCCTCACCGGCCGCGAGCGTTCGCTGCCCGGCATCGCGGTGCTGCTCACCGTCGGCCAGACCGCACTGCACTCCCTGTTCGGGCTCGGGCAGCACGGTGCCGCGGCGGTCACGGCGACCGGTACGGCCATCACGTCCACCGGCGGGCCGGCAACAGCGACCGACGCCTCACTGGTCCAGCAGGCCGCACGGCTGGTGTGCGGGACCACCGCGGCGGCGATCAGCCCGGCCCAGGCCCAGCGCATCCTCACCGACGCCCGGATCGCCCCGGACGCCGGCACCCACGCCGGCGCGACCCACCACCCCGCCGACGCCCTCGCCGCCGCCGGTTCCCCGGCCTCGCTGCTGCCGTCCCTGCCGATGCTGCTCGGCCACGTCCTCGCGGCCCTCGCCACCGGCTGGCTGCTGCGGCGCGGGGACCTGGCCCTGGCCCGGCTCGTCGAACTGTCGGCGCACTCGGCCCACTCGGTGGCCGAGGGAGCCTTCGTCCGCGCCCTGCGCGCCGCGCTCTCCCTGGTCCGCGCCCTGCACGCGGGGCTCGCCTGCGCGCCCGGAACGGGCCCGCGCCTGCCGCGCACCGACGTTCCGGTGCCGTCACGACCCCGCACCACCGCACTCCAGCACACGGTGATCAGACGCGGCCCGCCGAACGACGCGTTCGGCCTCGCCGCCTGACACGACGGACCACCACCCCGCTTCCGCCCATCGGCCGGAGTCCGGAGAGGCGCCGTCGTGCGGCACGCGCGCGTGCGCGCGCCCCTCTCCCATTCATCACCGGCTCACACCGGTAACCCACTCGAAGCGGAGTGCTCTGTCCATGAAGGCTTCTCGTATCGCCGCCGCCGGCGCCGTCTCCGGCATCGCCGTCCTCGCCCTGTCCGCCCCCGCCTTCGCACACGTCAGCGTGCAGCCGGAGGGCACGGCCACCAAGGGCGGCTACGCGGTCGTCGACTTCAAGGTCCCCAACGAACGCGACAACGCCTCCACCACCAAGCTGGAGGTCAACTTCCCCGCCGACCACCCGCTGGCGTCCGTGATGCCCCAGCCGGTCCCCGGCTGGAAGGCAGAGGTCACCAAGACCACGCTGGACAAGCCGCTGGAGTCGCACGGCAAGCAGCTCACCGAGGTCGTCTCCAAGGTGACCTGGACCGCCGACGGCAAGGGGATCGAGCCCGGCTACTTCCAGAAGTTCCCGGTCTCCGTCGGCGCTCTGCCCGAGAACGCCGACGAACTGGTCTTCAAGGCGATCCAGACGTACGACAACAAGGAGGTCGTGCGCTGGATCGAGGTGCCGCAGAAGGGCCAGGAGGAGCCCGACAACCCGGCACCCGTGCTGAAGCTGGCAGCCGCCGAGGGCGACGCCCACGGCGCGTCCGGCGCGAAGGCCGAGGACGAGGCCGGACCGGCCGCCCGGAACAGCGCCGCCGGCCCCTCCTCCGGCTCCGACGACGACAGCGACACCACCGCCCGTGTCCTCGGCATCGCCGGCATCGTCATCGGCGCCGCGGGCGTCGCGTACGGCGTGCTGGCCGGCCGCCGCCGCGACTCCGGGGCGTCGGCGTAACCACATCCGCGCGGGTGCGTCGCCATCGCTACGGCGACGCACCCGCCCGGTCGGTGCGCACGGGCCCCCATCACCCGACGGACCCCCGTGCGCACCGCAGCACCTCACATCTGGGACATTTTTCTATGCGCAAGAAGACGTTCGCCGCGGCCGCACTGCTCGCCGCCGCCTCCCTGACCCTGTCCGCCTGCGGCAGCGGCACCGACAGCGACAAGCCGATCACGGTCGTCTCCGAGGACACCAGCCGACAGGCCGCCACCGTCCTCGACAAGCCCTTCGAGAAGCCGGACCTGGTCTTCACCGACACCCAGGGCAAGAAGTACGACCTCCGCGCGCAGACCGCCGGCAAGCCCACCCTGATCTACTTCGGCTACACCCACTGCCCCGACGTCTGCCCGCTCACCATGAACAACATCGCCGTGGCCAAGAAGCAACTGCCCCAGGCCGACCAGGACAAGCTGCGCGTCGTGTTCGTCACCACCGACCCGGAACGGGACACCCCGGCCGCGCTCGGCAAGTGGCTCAAGGGCATCGACCCGCAGATCGTCGGCCTGACCGGCGACTTCGACACCGTCCAGGCCGGCGCCCGCACCCTCGGCATCTCCATCGAACCGCCCACCAAGGACAAGAACGGCAAGATCGTCTCGACCCACGGCACCCAGGTCGTCGCCTTCTCCCCGAAGACCGACGCGGGCTACGTCCTCTACGACGAGGACACCACCGTCGACGACTACACCAAGGACCTCCCCAAGCTGGTCAAGGGAGAGAACCCGTGAGGGGCCGCCCCGCACTCGCCACCATGGCGGTGATCGGCGCCCTGGCCCTCGCGGGCTGCGGCGACTCCGACCCGGGCTCCGCTACCGCCGAACTCTCCGTCGACGCCGCCTACATACCGCAGCCCGTCTCCGACTCCATGGCAGCCGGGTTCCTCACCATCACCAACAACGGCGACGCCGAGGACGAACTGACCTCCGTCACGAGCGAAGCCGGCGACGTCACCGTGCACGAGACCGTCGACGGAACGATGAAGGAGATCGACCGCCTCCCCATCCCCGCCCACGGTCGACTCGTGTTCAAGAGCGGCGGCAACCACCTGATGTTCGAGAAGCTGAAGCAGCGGCCCACGCAGGGACAGACGCTCCCCGTCGAACTGCACTTCGCGCACTCCGGCCCCGTCACGGTCGACATGCCCGTGAAGGCGGCCACCTACCGGCCCACCACCGAACACACCGGACACTGAGGGAGGGACCACCTTGACGCAGACCACCGCCCCACGCGTCCGGACCCTGGTGCTGCTGCTCCTGGCAGCGGCCTGCGCACTGCTCGCCGGCGCCGGACCGGCCTCCGCGCACGCCGCGCTGACCGGCAGCGACCCCCAGCAGGGGACGGTGGTCGCCAAGGCTCCCGCCCAGGTGTCGCTCACCTTCTCCGAGTCCGTCTCCCTGGACGACGACTCACTGCGCGTATTCGACCCCGAGGGCAAACGCGTCGACAAAGGCAAGCCGTCCGGCACGGGCGACACGACCTACGCCGTCGCACTGCACGCGGGACTGCCCGACGGCACCTACACGGTGACCTACCAGGTCGTGTCCGCCGACAGCCACCCCGTCACCGGCGCCTACACCTTCTCCATCGGCGCCCCGTCCGACACCTCCGTCTCCGTCTACGGCCAGGAAGCCGGAGGCGGCACCGTCGGCTGGCTGTACGGCGCCGGACGGTACGTGTCCTACGCCGGATTCATCGTGCTGGTGGGCGGCGCCGCCTTCGTCCTCGCCTGCTGGCCGGGCGGCTCCGGGGTACGGGCGCTGCAACGGTTCGTCGTCTCCGGGTGGCTCACCCTCACCGCCGCCACCCTCCTGCTGCTCCTGCTGCGCGGCTCCTACACCGGGTCCGGGAAGCTCGGCGACGTCTTCGACCTGAACCTGCTCGGCGAAGTGCTGCAGACCAAGCCCGGCGCATCCATGGTCTCCCGGCTGCTGCTGCTCGCGGCGGCCGCGCTGTTCATCGCCGTGCTCTTCGGCGCCTACGACAAACGGGAGGACGAGGAGAAGCGGGACCTCACCTTCGGACTCGCCGTCGGCGGGACCGTCGTCGCAGCGGGCCTCGCCGCGACCTGGGCCATGTCCGAGCACGCCTCCGTCGGCCTCCAGGCGGGCCTCGCCATGCCGGTCGACGTCGTCCACCTGCTCGCCGTCGCGACCTGGCTCGGCGGGCTCACCGCCCTGGTCGTCACCCTGTACCGCGCACCCGCGGACACGCCGGTCCCCACCACCGCCGTACGCCGCTTCTCGCGCGTCGCCTTCGGCAGCGTGGTCACGCTGGTCGTCACCGGCACGTACCAGTCCTGGCGCCAGCTCGGCTCCTGGACGGCGTTCACCGACACCCGCTACGGACAGCTGCTGCTCCTCAAGATCGGGCTCGTGGCGGTGCTGGTCGGCATCGCCTACTTCTCCCGGCGGTGGACGGCACAGCTGGCGGAGACGGTGCCCCCCGTGGCCCGTCAGCGCGAGAAGGAGCGGGTCGGCGCGTCCACCGGCCGTCAGCCCGAGAAGGGGAAGGGCACCAAGGACGCCACCGGATCCCAGGACGCCAAGGACTCCGTCATGACGGCCGGGGCGGCGAAGTCCCCCGCCAGGACGCCCGGCGCGGCGAAGGGCGGCGCCGACGACTCCCGGCGTGCCGCCCAGCTCGCCCGGCAGCGCGCGGCCGTGGACGCAGCCCGGCAGAAGCGGCAGCGGGACGCCGATCCCCACCGCTTCGGACTGCGCCGCTCGGTGCTCGCGGAGGCGGGCGTCGCCGTCGTCCTCCTCGTCATCACGACCCTCCTCACCCAGACCGAGCCGGGGCGCACCGAGGAGGAGGCCAAGGCCGCCACCCCGTCCTCCGCCGCCTCGGCCGCACCCACCACCGGGGCGGTGACGCTGGACATCCCGTTCGACACCGGCAGCCAGAACGGCAAGGGCCGCGTACGGGTCGAGCTCGACCCCGCACGGGTGGGCGCCAACGACCTGCACCTCTACATCGAGCGCCCGGACGGCAACGCACTCGACATCCCCGAGGTGAAGGTCGCCTTCACCCTCAAGGCCAAGGACATCGGGCCACTGCCCGTCGTCCCCGACCACATCACCACCGGACACTGGTCCGCCGGCGGAGTGCAGATCCCGATGGCAGGCGACTGGGAGGTCGCCGTGACCGTACGGACCTCCGACATCGACCAGGTGACCGTCTCCAAGAACGCGCAGATCGGCTGAACCGCACCATGGCTGAACCGTCCATCCCCGGGTCCCGCGCACCCGAGGCACCCCACGCGACACCCGACGGGTCCGGACCGCTCGCCCCCGAGAGCACCACCGCACACGGAGGCATCTCGCGGCGACGGCTGCTCGGCACCGCCGGCGCCACGGGCCTCGTACTCGGTGCCGCGGGCGGCGCCGTGGGCTACGCCGCCGCCCCTTCCTCCGAGGCCACGCCCCTCACCTCACTGGGCAGCGGGCAGGCAATGTTTCACGGGAAACATCAGCCCGGCATCACCACACCGGTGCAGGCCCGCGGCCACCTCATCGCCTTCGACCTCGCGGCGGGCTCCGGCCGCAAGGAGGCCGCCGCGCTGCTGCGCCGCTGGTCCGACACCGCCCAGCGGCTGATGGCGGGCGAGCCGGCCGGGCCCCGTGACACAGGCGTGGCCCAGGACGCGGGGCCGTCCTCCCTGACCGTCACCTTCGGATTCGGGCACAGCTTCTTCGGCCGGACCGGCCTGGACGAGCAGCGCCCGGTGGCACTGGACCCGCTGCCCGACTTCTCCTCCGACCACCTCGACAAGAACCGCAGCAATGGCGACCTGTGGGTGCAGATCGGCGCCGACGACGCCCTGGTGGCCTTCCACGCCCTGCGCGCGATCCAGCAGGACGCCGGATCGGCCGCCCGCATCCGCTGGCAGATGAACGGCTTCAACCGCTCGCCGGGCGCCACCCCTCACCCCATGACGGCCCGCAACCTCATGGGCCAGATCGACGGCACCCGCAACCCGACGCCCGCCGACGCCGACTTCGACGAGCGGATCTTCGTGCCCACGTCGGGGACGAAGGACCCCGCGTGGATGGCCAACGGCTCGTACGTCGTCGTCCGCCGCATCCGCATGCTCCTTGACGACTGGGAGCGGCTCTCGACCAAGGCACAGGAAGACGTCATCGGGCGCCGCAAGTCCGACGGGGCCCCGTTGTCCGGGGGCACCGAGACGACCGAGATGGACCTGGAGAAGACGGACGAGGACGGGAACCTGGTCGTCCCCATCAACGCCCACGCCCGCATCACCCGGCCCGACCAGAACGGCGGCGCGACCATGCTCCGCCGGCCCTTCTCGTACCACGACGGCTTCGACGCGGACGGTGTTCCGGACGCGGGGCTGCTCTTCATCTGCTGGCAGGCCGATCCGCTGCGCGGCTTCGTGCCGGTGCAGCGCAAGCTGGACCGGGGCGACGCGCTGTCGCAGTTCACCCGACACGAGTCGAGCGGTCTGTTCGCGGTGCCGGGCGGGGCGGCGGACGGGGAGTACGTGGGACAGCGACTGCTGGAGGGCTGACCCTCGCCCCGCGGAAGCAGGGGCCCGGGCGGGCAGGCGCCGCGTCCAGCACGGCCCGGGAGAAGGCCCGTCAGGGCCGAGAGGGCCCACTAGGGTGAGGTCATGCCAGCCAGTTACGCGTATCTCGGCCCTGAGGGCACCTTCACCGAAGTCGCCCTGCGCACACTCCCGGAGTCGGCGACCCGGGAGCTGGTCCCGTACGTGTCCGTCCAGTCGGCGCTCGACGCGGTGCGCACCGGCGAGGCCGAGGCCGCGTTCGTGCCGATCGAGAACTCGGTCGAGGGGGGCATCACCACCACCCTCGACGAGCTGGTCGCAGGCCAGCCGCTGATGATCTACCGCGAGGTGCTGCTCTCCATCACCTTCGCCCTGCTGGCCCGCCCCGGCACCAGACTGTCGGACATCAAGACGGTCACCGCCCACCCGGCGGCACAGCCCCAGGTGCGCAACTGGCTCAAGGCGCACCTCCCCGAGGCCGCCTGGGAGTCGGCCGCCTCCAACGCGGACGGCGCCCGCCTGGTACAGGAGGGCCGGTACGACGCCGCCTTCGCCGGCGAGTTCGCCGCCGCCCGGTACGGGCTGGAGGTCCTGGAGGCCGACATCCACGACGCGGAGAACGCCCAGACGCGCTTCGTGCTGGTGGGCCGCCCCGCCCGGCCCGCGGCCCCGACCGGCGCGGACAAGACGTCCGTCGTGCTCTGGCAGCGCGACGACCACCCCGGCGGCCTGCGCGACCTGCTGGGCGAGTTCGCGACCCGGGGCATCAACCTGATGCTGCTGCAGTCCCGGCCCACCGGGGCCGGCATCGGCAACTACTGCTTCTGCATCGACGCGGAGGGACACATCTCCGACCGCCGGGTCGCCGATGCCCTGATGGGCCTGAAACGATCATGCCTCCAGGTGCGGTACCTCGGGTCGTATCCGCGCGCCGAGGTCGAACCGTCGGACGTGGGCGCGCTGCGACCGGGCACCTCGGACGAGGAGTTCACGGCGGCGGCGGACTGGGTGGCGCGCTGCCAGGACGGCCGGTTCTGACAGTCGGGGGGTCACCGGCTCTGTCGGCGGTCACCCGTCGGCCTGACGGCCGGAACCGGCCAGTCGTATGTGCCGATTTTCGCTGTCCACAGAGTTATCCACAGGTCCTCTTCTCGACGTGGGGACAAGTCGACAGCGAATCCCCATTCAGTCGACAAATCCGCCCACAGCTGCCTACTTCGTCCACACACCTCCAGGCCACCCTTCGTCCATCTGCCTCTCACCCTCCACCCTTCGGAGTGACCCGAGTGGCGCGTTTCCACTCGAAAGGGAGGGCGAGAAGGGTTTGGGCGGCGAACCAGGAGCGCACGCTTCGGCAGCCCGGCAGAGTCCACAGATTTTTCGCACAGCCTGTGGATAACTTTTCCGGGCTGTGGATCGCGGGGGAAGGAAGCACGCTCAAGTCCCCTGCTCCACAGCGAAATCCAGTCAACTCGCCACCGGAGGACCGGCCCGTTCCAGGGACCCCGTCGGACGGTGCTTGACCACCGAAAACACCACGGCCACACCACTCAAGGCACGCATAACGGAATCCGCGCCCCGCGTTCGGCATGAGCGGGTCGAGAGCCGAGACCGTACACCGGTAGCCTTGGCCGCGTGATTGACCTTCGCCTGCTCCGTGAGGACCCCGACCGTGTGCGCGCGTCGCAGCGCGCCCGTGGAGAGGACGTCGCCCTCGTCGACTCCCTCCTGTCTGCCGACGAGCGGCGCAGGGCGTCCGGCGTCCGCTTCGACGAGCTGCGCGCCGAGCAGAAGGGCCTCGGCAAGCTCATCGGCAAGGCCACCGGGGACGAGAAGGCCGAGCTGCTCAGGCGGGCCGAGCAGCTCAAGACCGACGTCAAGGCGGCCGACGCCGAGCGCGACGCGGCCGACGCCGAGACCCAGGAGCTGCTCCAGCGCCTCGGCAACCTCGTCCACCCCGACGTGCCCGTCGGCGGCGAGGAGGACTTCGTCACGCTGGAGACGCACGGCACGCACCGGGACTTCGCCGCCGAGGGCTTCGAGCCCCGCGACCACCTGGAGCTGGGCCAGCTGCTCGGCGCCATCGACGTCGAGCGGGGTGCCAAGGTCTCCGGCTCGCGCTTCTACTTCCTGACCGGCGTCGGCGCGCTCCTGGAGCTCGCCCTGGTCAACGCGGCGATCGCCCAGGCCACGGCGGCCGGCTTCACCCCGATGCTGACCCCGGCGCTGGTCCGCCCGCAGTCGATGGCCGGTACCGGCTTCCTCGGCCAGGCCGCCCAGGACGTGTACCACCTCGACAAGGACGACCTGTACCTCGTCGGGACGTCCGAGGTGCCGCTCGCCGCGTACCACATGGACGAGATCCTCGACGCCGACCGCCTGCCGCTGCGCTACGCCGGCTTCTCGCCCTGCTTCCGCCGTGAGGCGGGCTCGCACGGCAAGGACACCCGGGGCATCTTCCGCGTGCACCAGTTCGACAAGGTCGAGATGTTCTCCTACGTCCTCCCCGAGGACTCGCAGGCCGAGCACCAGCGTCTGCTGGAGTGGGAGAAGCAGTGGCTGACGTCGCTGGAGCTGCCGTTCCGGGTCATCGACGTCGCCTCGGCCGACCTGGGCTCCTCGGCCGCGCGCAAGTACGACTGCGAGGCGTGGATCCCGACCCAGGGCAAGTACCGCGAGCTGACCTCGACCTCGGACTGCACCGAGTTCCAGTCCCGTCGGCTGTCGATCCGCGTCCGTGAGGACAAGAAGGTGCGCCCGCTGGCCACGCTCAACGGCACGCTGTGCGCGGTGCCGCGCACGATCGTGGCGATCCTGGAGAACCACCAGCAGGCCGACGGTTCGGTGCGCGTGCCCGAGGTGCTGCGCCCGTACCTGGGCGGCCGGGAGGTCCTGGAGCCGGTGGCCAAGTGAGTGCCACCGGTTCCACCGCGGAGCCCGACGCCGGCCACGCCGCGGGCTTCCCGTACCGCCTGGTCGCGACGGACCTCGACGGCACTCTGCTGCGCAGCGACGACACGATATCGACGCGCACCCGTGAGGCGCTCGCCGCGGCCACCGCGGCGGGCGCGGCTCACATCGTGGTCACCGGCCGCGCGGTCCCGTGGACCCGGCACATCCTCGACGACCTCGGTTACGACGGGCTGGCCGTCTGCGGTCAGGGCGCGCAGGTCTATCACGCCGGGGAGCACCGGCTGCTGACCTCGGTCACGCTGGACCGCCAGCTGGCGGGCGTGGCACTGGCCAAGATCGAGGCGGAGACCGGTCCGTTGTACCTGGCGGCGAGCCGCGACGGCCTGGACGGTGACGTCCTGGTCGGCCCGGGTTACGAGGTGGGGGGCAACCTTCCGGCGGTGCCGTTCACCGACGCGTCGGACCTGTGGTCGGCGCCGCTGAACAAGATCTACATCCAGCACCCGACCCTGTCGGACGACGAGCTGGCCGAGACCGCCCGGCGCACCGCGGGCGGCTTCGTGACGGTCACCCTGGCGGGCGCGGGCATAGTCGAGCTGCTTCCCCTCGGCCTGTCCAAGGCCACCGGCCTGTCGCTGGCAGCGCGTCGGCTCGGTCTGAAGGCCGCGGACACGATCGCCTTCGGCGACATGCCCAACGACATCCCGATGTTCGGCTGGGCGTCCCGGGGCGTGGCCATGGCCAACGCCCACCAGGAACTGAAGGCGGTGGCCGACGAGGTGACGTCTTCGAACGACGAGGACGGCATCGCGGTGGTGCTGGAGCGTCTGTCGGCCTGACCGCACGGTCCGGACGGCGCCGGCGTCCCCGTCGGTCGGCCCACGCGAGGTGTCCCGCGTGCTCGAAGCGGCCGTCCGATTCGCCGGCGCCGTCCGGCCTCGTGCATCCACCACAGTGCCGGTACGCGCAGTCGGGCGCCACCGATTAAAAGCGGACGTACGCCGCCTTACCGCCTGCGCCACCTGCGGCGTCGGCGCTTGCTGAAGAACCATCCGGCGGGCGGTTCGTCGGAGCGCCACGGCTGTGGCTCCGGTTTCTCGCGACGCCAGCGGGCGGCCAGCATCCGGGCACGTGCCGACGGCTCCGAGGTCCCGGCGGCGCGGACGAACGCCTCGTCCAGGACGAGGCCGTCCCAGGTGGCGTCCCCGGCCGCGGGGGCGGTGACGTCATCGACGCCGCTCGCGGTGTCGTGCCGGGTGTTGTCGTGCCTGGCCTTGTCGTGCCTGGCCTTGTCGTGCCTGGTCTTGTCGTGCCGGGTGTGCCGGGCGTCGTCCTCCGGCTGTCCGTCGCTGTCCTGCCGGGGTGTCTGGTCCGCCATACGGTTCCTCCCGGTTCCGCGTTCACGTGTTCCCCTGGCACTCGTCCCCCGTGGACTCCTGGCACTCGCCCCCCGTAGACTCCTGGCGCTCTCCCCCCGTGGACTCCTGGCGCTCGTCCCCCTGGGCCCCGGCCCAGTGTGCCCGGGCCGGGGTGAAGTCGCCGTCAGGCCGGGGCCGGTCAGGACCCGGGCCGGTCAGGACCCGGGCCGGTCACTCCTCTCCGGCGAGCGTCAGCGACCGCAGCTTCTGGCCGGCGTACCAGGTCGCGAGGACGGTGACCGCGACCAGCAGCACCGTCGCGGTCGGCAGGCCCACGTCGGAGGTCACCAGGTTCCCGTCGGCGACCTTCTGGGCCACCGCCAGCGACCACTGCTGGATGCTGAGCGTGCGTGCACCGGGCACCAGGGAGCCGAACAGGGCCTCCCAGACGAGGGCGTAGACGAGCCCGAAGACCACCGCGTGCCGGGACACCGTGCCCAGCAGCAGGAACAGCGCGGCGTAGGCGATGGAGGCGACCAGCGCGGCGATCATGTAGGCGACGGCGACCTGCTGGCCGTTGCCGTTGAGGATCAGACCGGCGAGCAGGGTGGGTACGGCGGAGAAGACCATCGTCACGGCGACGGCGACGATCAGCTTGGTGAATATGATCGTCGGCCGTTTGATGGGCTTCGACAGCAGGTACACCACCGAGCCGTCGTCGATCTCGGGGCCGATGGCGCCGGTGCCGGCGATGACGCCGATGATCGGGACCATGGTGGCCAGGGCGAATCCGCCCAGCACGTCCGCCGTCGTCTGGTCGTCGGCCCCGGCCAGGGCGCGCACCGCCACGGCGATGACGAGCAGGAGCAGGGGCAGCGCGCCCAGGATGAGGGCCCGGCGGCGGCCGAGCAGAGCTCGGTAGGTGAGCCTGGCGACTGTGGGGTCGTACATTCTTCGGCCTCCTACGCCGCGACGAGATACGAGAAGACGGACTCGAGGGACTCGTCGGACGGCGAGACCGTGAGCAGCCGGATGCCGTGGTCGCGGGCGACCTTCGGCAACAGGGCCGTGAACCGGCCGAAGTCGACGGCCTGGATGCGCAGCGCGCCCTCGGCGAGGTCGACCTCGATGCCGGACGTCGAAGGGTCGGCTATCAGCGCCGCGGCGAGGGCCCGGTCGTCGCTGGAGCGCACCAGATAGCGGTGCGGCCGGTCGGTCATCAGGCGGCGGATCTTGCGGAAGTCACCGCTGGCCGCGTGGCGTCCGGCGACGATGACCTCGATGTGCCAGGCGAGCTGCTCGACCTCTTCGAGGATGTGCGAGGAGAACAGCACCGTGCGGCCCTCGTCGCCCATGCGGCGCAGCAGGTCCATCAGCTGCATGCGCTGGCGCGGGTCCATGCCGTTGAAGGGCTCGTCGAGCAGAAGCAGGGAGGGCTGGTGGACGAGGGCGGAGGCCATCTTCACGCGTTGCCGCATGCCCTTGGAGTACGTGGCGATCTTCCGGTCCTGCGCGTACTCCATCTCCACGGTGGCGAGCGCTTCGTGGGCCGCCTTGGCGCCGAGGCCGTGCAGCTCGGCGTTGGCGAGGACGAACTCGCGACCGGTGAGGAAGTCGTACATCGCCTCCCGCTCGGGGACGATGCCGATGTGCTTGTAGATGGCTTCGTTGCGCCAGACCGGCTGGCCGTCGAGGGTGACGCTGCCGGTGGAAGGGGCGAGGAAGCCGCCCATCATGTTGATGAGGGTGGACTTTCCGGCGCCGTTGGGTCCGAGGAGGCCGGTGACGCCGGGGCCGATCGTCATGGTGATGTCGTTGACGGCGACCACGTTGCCGAACCAGCGGGAGACGTGGTCGATGTGCAGCGTGGTCACAGGCCCACCTTCTTGTAGCGGCGCATCAGCAGACCGTAGGCGCCGGCGATCAGACCCAGGGTGACGAGGACGTAGACCGCGCCCTCTGCGTTGCTCGGGCCGACCCCGCCGGGGAAGGCCGAGGTGGCGCCCAGGAAGGCGGACTGCACGCCGTCGATGAGCGTGATCGGCGAGAACAGGCCGATCCAGGCGACGGCTCCGGAACTGCCCTGCACGTCCGCGATGGCCTGGAGGGTGGAGACCGCGCCGTAGGTGATGGTCAGTACGGCGATGACGGCCGCGATGCCGAAACCGCGGCGCGGGGTGACCGACGCGACGACGAGACCGAGGCCGGCGAAGAGCAGCGAGAGCAGTGCCACGGAGACGAGTCCCTGTGCGAATCCCTTGGTCTGGTCCGCGAAGTCGAGTTTCGCGAGCAGTGCGCCCACGTACAGCACCAGCAGGGGAGCGGCGGTGAGGATGAACAGGGCCGAGGCCAGCGACGCGTACTTGGCGCGGACGTAGTCGGCGGTCTCGATGGGCCGTGAGAAGTACAGCGGCACGGTCTTGAAGCGCAGGTCGCGCGAGACGGACTGTGGGGCCTGCGAGGCGACGTAGAGGCTGATGACGGCCTGCAGGACGATCGCGTAGCGCGTGTAGTCCAGCGGCAGGTCGTTGGCCTTGGTGGCGACGGCGACGGCGACCATGATGGCCGCGGGCAGGCACATCACCACGAAGAGCAGCATCGGCAGGACCTTGGACTTGGCCGAGCGGCCGAGCCCGTACGCGCCGCGCAGGGACTGCGAGTACAGCGAGCGGCGGGCGTAGGCGCGGCCGAGGCGGGGGCCGTCGTAGCTGCGGTAGCCGATGTTGTGGATGCGGGTCTGGTCACCCGCCGCGCTGACTACGGGCTGCTCAGTTGCCATGGCCGACCGCCTCCTTCCGCTCTGCGTCGCTGTCCTGGAAGACCTCCGAGATGTGGTGCCGGCGCTGTTCCATGCGCACCAGGCCGAGGCCGAGGTCGGCGATGACGTCCCGGACGAGGTCGTAGGTGTCTTCGCCCGCCGCGGTGAGCAGCAGGACGTGGCCGGCGCCGGGCAGGCCGCTGCCGTCCTGGACGGTCACCCCGCGCGCGTGGAGCGCCTCACGCACCGCGCGGGTGCCGTCGGGGTGGTCGTCGGTGTCGGTGACCTCGATCGCGAGGGTCGTGGTGGTCTGGGTGAAGTCCGTGGTGGAGCTGGAGCGCAGCAGTTTGCCGCCGTCGACGACGACGACGTGGTCGCAGGTGCGTTCCAGTTCGCCCAGCAGATGCGAGGTGACCAGGACGGAGATGCCGAAGTCGGTGTGGATGCGGCGGATGAGGCCGAGCATCTCGTCGCGGCCGACCGGGTCGAGGCCGTTGGTCGGCTCGTCGAGGAAGACCAGCTGGGGGTCGTGGACGAGGGCCTGCGCGAGCTTCACGCGCTGCTTCATGCCCGTGGAGTAGCCGCCGATGGGCCGGTAGCGCTCCTCGTACAGGCCGACGTGGCGCAGGGTGTCGGCCGTGCGCTCACGGGCGGCGGTGGGCGGCAGGCCGGACATACGTGCCATGTGGACGACGAACTCGGTGGCCGAGACGTCGGGTGGCAGGCAGTCGTGTTCCGGCATGTAGCCGACCCGCTCGCGGATGTCGGCGCCCTTGGTGGCGACATCGAGTCCGAGCACTTCGGCCCGACCCTCGGTGGCGGGGGACAGACCCAGCAGGATCTTGATCAGGGTGGACTTGCCGGCGCCGTTGGCTCCGACGAGTCCGGTCACACCGGGTCCGACGTCCACGGAGAGCCGGTCGAGCGCGGTCACCCGGGGGAACCGCTTGCTCAGGCTTTCGGTCGCGATCACAGTCACATCCATGACAGTAGTGACGGGCGCCACTGAGGTCGTCAGACCGGAGAGCCGTCTTCGCGTCAGACTCGAGTAGTACGGGCCCGTAGGGGTTGCCGTCCCTGAGAGCTACGGATCACTGGCCCGGCCGGGCACCCTTCCTATTGACGACGGGTCTAACAACTGGGAGATTCGGCGGCACGATCCTCGTCGTCACCGCCCCGGGGCCCGCGGAAGGGTCCTCCAGGCCGGACGACGACCTGCCAGGAGGGTTCCCCGCACTCGTACCGTCGGGTGGGGGACCGCGGCGCTGGGCGGAGGAGAGACATGCTGGACGGTGCGCGGGAGCGCTGGGTGCGCACGGGCGGGGTCGAGCTGTGCGTGGCCGAAATGGGCGACCCCGGACAGCCCACGGTCGTCCTGGTACACGGCTACCCGGACAGCAAGGAGGTCTGGTCCGAGGTGGCGGCCCGCCTCGCCGGCCACTTCCACGTGGTCCTCTACGACGTCCGGGGCCACGGCCGGTCCACCGCGCCGAGCCCGCTGCGCGGGGGGTTCACCCTGGAGAAACTGACGGACGACTTCCTGGCCGTGGTGGACGCGGTGAGTCCCGGCCGGTCCGTGCACCTGGTGGGCCACGACTGGGGCTCGGTGCAGTCCTGGGAGTTCGTCACGGTCAGGCGTACCGAGGGCCGCATCGCCTCCTTCACCTCCCTGTCCGGCCCGTCCCTCGACCACTTCGGTCACTGGATCAACAGGCGTCTCGAGCGCCCCACCCCCCGCCGGGTGGGCCAGCTCCTCGGCCAAGGCGCCAGATCCTGGTACGTGTACCTGCTGCACACACCCGTCCTGCCCGAACTGGCCTGGCGCGGACCGCTCGGCCGACGCTGGCCGGGCATCCTGCGACGCGTCGAGAAAGTGCCCGGTGGTGACTACCCGACCGCGTCCCTGCCGTCGGACGCGGCGCACGGGGCGTGGCTCTACCGGGACAACGTCCGGCCCCGTCTGCGCGACCCGCGCGCCGACGCCTACGCGCACGCGCCCGTGCAGCTCATCACGCCCCTCGAAGACGTGTTCCTGTCGGAACGGCTCTACGACGAGCTGGAGCGGTGGGCGCCGCGACTGACCCGTCGCACGCTGCCCGCTGGGCACTGGGTGCCGCGCACCCGGCCGGACCGGCTGGCGGGCTGGATCACGGAGTTCGTCACGGCCGTCGACGACGGGCGGCCCGAGGTGACGGCGAGCGGCAGACATGCCGACCGCTTCGGCGGGCAGTTGGTGCTGGTCACCGGCGCGGGCAGCGGCATCGGGCGGGCGACTGCGCTCGCGTTCGCCGCGGCCGGTGCGCGTGTGGTGGCCGTCGACCGTGACGCCGAGTCCGCCGCGCGCACCGCGGACCTGTCCCGGCTGACCGGTGCGCCGGGCGCCTGGGCGGAGACCGTGGACGTCTCCGACGGGCCGGCCGTGGAGAAGCTCGCGGCCAAGGTCGCCGCGGAGTACGGCGTGGTGGACGTCCTCGTGAACAACGCCGGGATCGGTCTGTCGGGCTCGTTCTTCGACACCACGCCGGAGGACTGGAAGAAGGTCCTGGACGTCAATCTGTGGGGCGTGATCCACGGCTGCCGCCTCTTCGGCCGGCAGATGGCCGAGCGGGGGCAGGGCGGCCACATCGTCAACATCGCGTCGGCGGCTGCCTTCCAGCCCTCCCGGGCACTGCCCGCCTACAGCACGACCAAGGCGGCCGTGCTGATGCTGAGCGAGTGCCTGCGTGCCGAACTGGCCGGCCGGGGGATCGGGGTCACGGCGGTCTGCCCCGGCCTCGTCAACACCAACATCACCTCGACGGCTCACTTCGCCGGGGTCGACGCCACCGAGGAGAAGCGGCTCCAGCAGCGCTCCGTCCGGCTGTACGGGTGGCGCAACTATCCGCCGGAGAAGGTCGCCGACGCGGTCCTGGAGGCCGTCGTGCACGACAGGGCGGTGGTCCCGGTGACCTTGGAGGCGCACACCGCGCTTCTCCTGTCCCGCTACCTGCCCCGGGCGTGGAGGCGGCTCGCACGAGTGAAGCCGCCGCTCTAGTTTCCACAGGAAGACCCAACCAGCCTGTGGATAACTGCACTTGACTGTGGATCAAACCTCGACGGCGAAATCGATCGCGTGATGCGCGTCTCTCTCGGCACCCTGGTGTCATGCATGAGGAACACATGGACGAGGGACGCACCGTGAAGGTGTCCAAGTATCTGTCCAAGCACCTGCGCCACCAGCCCGGGAGAATCGGGCTCACGCTCAACGAGGCCGGCTGGGTCGAGATCGACACGCTGATCGCCGCGGCCGCCGCGCACGGCTTCCCGTTCACTCGGGAAGAGCTCGACCACGTGGTCGCCACCAACGACAAGCGGCGCTTCGCGATCGAGGGCACCCGTATCCGGGCCAGCCAGGGTCACAGCGTCGACGTGGTCCTGGGACTCCCCACGGCGACCCCTCCGCCGTACCTTTACCACGGGACCGTAGCCCGCAACCTGGGCGCGATCCGCTCCGAAGGGCTGAGGCCGATGAACCGGCACGACGTGCACCTGTCGGCGGACCGGGAGACCGCCATCCGGGTCGGTGCCCGCCGCGGCAGGCCAGTCGTGCTGTCGGTGGACGCCGCCGCGATGCACCGCGACGGTCATGTCTTCCACGTCAGCGCGAACGGGGTGTGGCTGACACAGGCCGTCCCCCCGCAGTACCTGCGCCTTCCCGCTCAGCACTGACCCCTCATGATCGATGGCATGAAGCAGCTGCCCACCACTGAAGCCGCCGTCACCGCACTGCGCACCATCGCCGCGGAGTACGCGCGTGAGATAGAGGTCACCGACGACATCGGCGCCGATCAGACCTCCCGCCGCAGCGCAGCCGGTGTGGGAGTGACCACCGACCCGGACGGCTCCCTCCCTCACGAGGCCTTCGTCGAGTTCGGCGGAGTGCCCCGCGTGAGCGTCCGTCTCTTCCCTGAGGGTGACGCCCTCATCACCGTCGAGAACGTGGAGTGTCCCGACATCCCGCGCGACGACGTCCCCGCGTTCCTCCGCTCCGTCTTCGGCGGTCTCGCCTACGTCAAAGCGCGCCGCTTTCCGCCCGGCTACCGCCTGATCGTTCCGCTTCCCGGTGACCGTACGCACAAGGAGTACGTTCCGATGGTCCTCCTCACCCCATGGCTGAGCAGCCGCGCACGGTGATGCCGGGCGATGTTTCACGTGAAACAGGACCGACCGCATAGGGTCGGCGGCATGAGCCTGCGCCTGAGCACCGTCATCCTCCCGTACCGCCGCTGGCACGAAGGCGGTCGCTCGGCCTGGACACGCGCCGAGCAGCTCGGATTCCACACCGCGTACACCTACGACCATCTGTCCTGGCGCAGCTTCCGGGACGGGCCGTGGTTCGGTGCCGTGCCGACGCTCACCGCCGCCGCGGCCGTCACCGAGCGACTGCGCCTGGGCACGCTGGTGACCTCGCCCAACTTCAGACACCCGGTGACGCTCGCCAAAGAGCTGATCTCCCTCGACGACATCTCCGGGGGACGGGTCACGCTCGGCATAGGAGCGGGCGGCACCGGCTTCGACGCCACGGCGCTCGGCCAGGAGCCGTGGACGCCGCGGGAGCGGGCCGACCGGTTCGCCGAGTTCGTCCCCCTGCTCGACCGGTTGCTGACCGAGGACGCCGTGTCGTACGAGGGTGACTTCTACGCGGCGCACGAGGCGCGCAACATCCCGGGCTGTGTGCAGCGCCCCCGGCTGCCGTTCGCCGTGGCCGCGACCGGCCCCCGCGGTCTGCGGCTCGCCGCGCGTTACGGGCAGGCATGGGTGACCACCGGCGACCCGAAGCTGTACGAGAGCGGCACCCCCGAGCAGTCGGACCGGGCGCTGCGGGGTCAGGCGGACAAGCTGGCCGACGCCTGCGCCGCCATCGGCCGCGACGTGAGCGAGATCGACAAGGTCATGCTCACCGGCTTCACACCGGATCGCAGCCGACCGCTGGAATCCGTGGACGCCTTCGTGGACTTCGCGGGCCGACACCGCGACCTGGGCTTCACCGAGCTCGTCGTCCACTGGCCGATCCCCGACTCGGACTTCACGGCGGACGACAAGATCTTCGAGCGGATCGCCATGGAGGCGCTGTCGCAGTTGAAGTGAGCCGCAGGGCCTCTGATGCCGGTGAGGGGAACGGGGCGACGCCGATGAGAGCCGTAGCTCACAGATGTGCGGACTCTCGCACGAGCGTGCGGGCATATGCGTGACAATGACCGGGTGACCTCAGCGACCCGACAGCCCGAGACCCCGGCCGCCATACGCCCGCGGCTCATCGCCACCGACCTGGACGGCACACTTCTGCGCGATGACAAGTCGGTCTCCCCGCGCACGGTCGCTGCACTGGCCGCCGCCGAGAAGGAGGGCATCGAGGTCTTCTTCGTCACCGGCCGCCCCGCCCGCTGGATGGACGTCGTCAGTGCCCACGTCCACGGTCACGGCCTCGCCATCTGCGGCAACGGTGCCGCGGTGGTCGACCTGCACGGTGGGCCGGGCTCCCACCGGTTCGTCAAGGTCCGCGAGCTGCCCCGGGAGAACGCACTGGACGCCGTACGGCTGCTGCGCGAGGCGGCGCCGGGCACGGTGTACGCGGTCGAGCAGACGTACAGCTTCCGCCAGGAGCCGGCGTACCCGAAGCTGCATGTGGAGGTTCCCGACGACCTCGCTCCCGCGGAGGAGATCCTCGTGCCGGGCGGTCACGCCGGCGCCCAGCCGGTTCTCAAGGTCCTTGCCTTCCATCCCGAGCTGGACCCCGACGGCTTCCTCACGCTGGCCCGCCTCGCCATCGGCGACCGCGCCAACGTGACCCGGTCCAGTCCCAGCGCCCTGCTGGAGATCAGCGGGCCGGACGTCTCCAAGGCCAGCACGCTCGCCCTGTGCTGTGCCGAGCGCGGCATCTCGCACGAGGAGGTCATCGCCTTCGGTGACATGCCGAACGACGTGGAGATGCTCACCTGGGCGGGACGGTCGTACGCGATGGGCAACGCGCACCCGGACGTGATCGCCGCGGCGTCGGGGCGGACGGTCGCCAACAACGACGACGGGGTGGCGGTCGTGATCGAGCGGATACTGGCGGACCTGCCGTAGCGGCCGCTCCAGGGCACGAGCCGGTCCGATCAGAGCCGCACCCCGCGCTGTGACAGCCACGGCACCGGATCCAGCGCCGAGCCCGCCGGTGTGGCCCGTACCTCGAAGTGCAGGTGCGGCCCGGTGGAGTTCCCGGTACTGCCCGACTGCCCGATCCACTGCCCGGGGGCGACCCGGTCTCCTTGACCGACGGCGAGGGCTGCGAGATGGGCGTACTGCGTGGCGTAGCCGCCCGTGTGCCGCACCACGACCTGGATGCCGAAGGCACCGCCGCACGACACCTTGACCACCCGGCCCGTGCCGACCGACCGCACGGGTGTCCCGACCGGGACCGCGAAGTCCTGCCCGGTGTGCCGGTTCGCCCACCGGGTCCCGCTTCTGCCGAATGGCGCCGACAGCTCGTAGTTCTCCACCGGTGCGACCCAGGACCGGCGCAAGCGCACATGTGGCTGGCCGAGGCGAACCGCGTCGGGACACGAGCCGGCCGCGACCGACGCCTCCGCCTGTTTCTCCAGCCTCGACCGGGCGGCGTGCAGCTTGCCCTCGATCCTCTTCTTCCGGTCCGCCAGACGGGCGTTGCGTTCCTCCAGCGCCTGCCGGGCCGCCTGCGCCTCGGCCGCGTCGGCGGCGAGCCGCGCCTCGGCCCGCAGGCTCTCGCCGATGGCCTTCTCGACGGCCGGGTCGACGGGCGCCGCAGCCCCCTGGCCGCGTGCCGGCTCCGGATAGTCGTCCGTGAGGACCAACGGCTCGGTGAGCGGGACTTCGCCGCCGCTGCGGTACTGGGCGCGGGCGACGGGACCCAGGTCCTCGTGCAGGGAGTCGGTCCTGCGCCGCTGCCGGTCGAGCTGTTTCTGGTACTCCAGGACCTTCGCCCGCTGCGCCTCGGCCTCGCGCCGCCCGTCCTCGTACCGCTGGGTGGTCCTGGCCGCGTCCTCGTACAACCGCACCACCCGCGCGCCGAGGCCGGAACCGTCGTCCTCCTCCGGGGCGTCGACGGGGCGGGCCGCGAGCACGGCGAGCGCGCACAGGAGCACCGGGAGCAGCAGCGGACGTCGGCGAAATGAGTGCATGTCAGCGATCGTTGCCCCGCTACGGGCGCACGGTCACGTCCGGCTCGTGCGAGTGGGGGAACTGTTGCTGCACCCGGCTCAGTACGGCTGCTGCAGCCGGCTCAGTACGCTGCTGCACACGGGGCACCACTCCGAGCACGCCCGGAGGGCAGCGCGGACCGTGGTGCGCTAGGGGCTGTTTGAAGTTCGGATCTTTTCGAGGCTCGGTGGTCGGTCGGTCCGGGCTGGTAGTACTCGCATGTGGCGCGTTTCGATGTGACGGATGCTGAGTGGGAGTTGATCGAGGGATGTCTGCCGGTGGCGGCGACGGGTCCGCTGCCTCGACGGGTGCGGGACCAGTTCAACGGCGTGCTGTGGAGGTTTCGCACCGGCAGTGGCTGGCGTGATGTCCCGGAGCGCTACGGCCCCTGGTCCACGGTGTACTCGCGGTTCAGAGCCTGGTCGAAGGCTGGGGTGTTCCAGGCGCTGATGGACGGTCTGATCGCCGAGGCTGCTGCGCGCGGGCAGGTCGGGCTGGAACTGGTCAGTGTGGACTCCACGGTCGTGCGGGCCCATCACGAATCGGCAGGTCTGGCGGTCGCCGGGGAGACCCTGGACGCTCTCGAACAGGCACTGACCGAGGAAAAGGGGGTTCCGCTGCCGGAACAGGGACCGGTCCTGCGGGTGATGCGCCGCCGCCGGTACCCGGCGCGGGCGACTCGCAGGAGGACCGGGAGCGGTCCGCGGCACGGCGCCGTCGCCGGGCACGGGCGAAGGCGGCCGGGCTCGGCAGGTCCAGAGGCGGGCTGAGCAGCAAGGTCCACGCAGCGGTCGACGCGGCGGGACTGCCGCTGGTGCTCGTGGTGACCCCGGGCCAGGCGGCGGACTGCCCGCAGTTCCAGGTGGCGCTCGGCCGGGTACGCGTCGCAGGACCCAGGGGCCGCCCGCGCACCCGTCCCGGGGCGGTGGCCGCCGACAAGGCCTACTCGTCCAAGGCCAACCGCGCCTACCTGCGCAGACGCGGCATCACCGCAGTGATCCCGGAAAAGGACGACCAGGCTGCCAATCGCCGGAAGAAGGGCTCGGCTGGCGGCCGGCCACCAGCCTTCGACGCGCACCGCTACAAGCAGCGCAATACTGTGGAGCGCTGCTTCCAGAAGATCAAGACCTGGCGCGGGCTCGCCACCCGCTACGACAAGTCGCCCGAGAGCTACGAGGCAGGACTTCACCTCCGGGGATCGCTCATGTGGCTGAAGCACCTCATCTCAACCGCATGATCCGAACCCCAAACACCTCCTAGTACGGCGCCTCCCACAGCACCGTCGTCCCGCCGCCGTCCGCCCCGATGCCGGGACCGATCCGGCTGACGCCGCCGACGCTCTCGGCACGGCGCTCGAGGTTGTGCAGGCCGCTGCGCCGGCCGCCCTCGGGGATGCCGACCCCGTCGTCCGCGACGGTCAGCCGCACGCCCGCCCGGCCGTCCGGCAGGGTCGCTGTCGCGTCGACGACGATCTCGATCCGGGTGGCGTGTGCGTGCCGGAAGGCGTTGGACAGGATCTCCCGCAGCGCGGCGACGAGGTTCTTGCCGGTCAGATCCCCCACGGCGGTGTCGACGGGGCCGACGAAACGGTGGGAGGGCGTGAAGCCCAGTGGCCCGGCGGCCATGGTGATCTCGCGCAGTACGCGGGTGCGCAGCCCTACGGGAGCCTCGGCAGGTTGCCGCAGCGCGAAGATCGACGAGCGCATCTCCTGGATGGTGACGTCGAGTTCGCCGACGGCCCCGCCCACTCCGTCGCGTACCTCGGCCACGACCGACCTGCGCTGTGCGCTCTCCAGCAGCATCCCCGTGGCGAACAGCCGTTGGATGACGAGGTCGTGCAGGCCCCGGGCGACGCGGTCGCGGTCCTCGTATACCGCGATCCGTTCCCTGACGCGCTGGGCGTCGGCCATCATCAGCGCCAGTGCGGCCTGTGAGGCGAACCGGTCGCCGAGCGCGCGTTCCGTCCGGGTGAACGGCCGCTCTCCCCGGGCGCGGGGCATGCCGAGGACGCCGAGAACCCTCCCGTCCCTGCACAGCGGCAGCAGCATGACCGGCCCGTAGGCCCGCACCGGCCCGGCCTCCAGACGCGGATCGGTCGCGGCGTCGTCCACGAAAACGGGCCGGCCGGCCAGGAGTTCGGCGACGATGCCGTTCTCCGGAGGGATGACCAGGCCCAGGGCGTCCGTGCGATGGTGCGCGGCGACGGCCACGATCTCCAGGCCACCCCCGACGGCCGGCAGCAGCACGATCCCGGCAGCCGCCCCGGAGAGCCGGCGGGCCTGTTCGGCGACGACCTGGAGGGCGTCGTCGGAGTCACCGCCGGAGAGCAGTGCGGTGGTGACGGCGACCGACCCGTCGATCCAGCGCTCCGTTGCTGGGCGGCCTCGTACAGGCGCGCGTTGCCGATGGCGATGCCGGCTTCCGTGGCCAGGACCCGGACCACGGCGAGGTCGTCGTCGTCGAACGGCTCCCCGGCGCGCTTGTCGGTCAGGTAGAGGTTGCCGAAGATCTCGCCCTGTACGCGGATGGGGACGCCGAGGATGCTGCGCATCGCCGGGTGGTGCTCGGGGAAACCGCACGAGCGTGGATCCTCGGTGAGGGCCGCGAGCCGGACCGGCTCCGGTTCACGAAGGAGGGCACCCAACAGGCCCGTGCGGCCGTCGGGCAGGTGGCCGATCCACCGCACGGTGGCCTCGTCGACGCCGTGGTGGACGAGGTCCACGAGACCGTCGCCGTCCTCGCCGACGACGCCGACGGCCGCGTACCGGGCGGCCGTCAGGTCGGCCGCGGCCTCACAGATCCGGCTCAGCCTGGGATACAACTCCAACCCGCTCCCGACCGAGCGCATCGCGTGCAGAAGTTTCGGCACCCGTGCCAGAAACGCGGCCGAGCCTGCCTCGCGGGGCGGCGGAGGGCCCGGGGGCGGTGCTGGAGGCATACGCCGAGCCTAATGATGCTCTTTTGTCCTGGACAGTCGGATTCTCCAGGAATCATGTACTGCCTCACCATCCCGCCCCGGGATCACCGTGCTCCCACCAGGAGCTCCGACGCCGCCTCCCGCTCGGCCATCACCCGGAGCGGCCCCGGCACGGCGGCCAGCTCCGCGTACGTCCCTCGCTGCACGACCCGGCCCTCGTCCAGCACGATCACCTCGTCCACGGCCTCCAGACCCGCCAGCCGGTGCGTGATCAGCAGGGTTGTACGACCCTCGGTCGCGGCCAGCAGATCGGCGGTGAGCGCGTCGGCGGTCGGCAGGTCCAGGTGCTCGGCGGGCTCGTCGAGCACGAGGACCGGAAAGTCGGCGAGCAGCGCCCGGGCGAGTGCCAGCCGCTGCCGCTGGCCACCCGACAGCCGGGCCCCGTGTTCCCCGACCAGCGTGTCCAGGCCGTCCGGCAGGCCGTCGGCCCAGTCCAGCAACCGGGCCCGCGCCAGCGCCTCACGCAGCTCCGCCTCCGTGGCGTCCTTGCCGGCCAGGAGCAGGTTCTCGCGCACCGAACTGTCGAAGAGGTGCGCGTCCTGAGCGCACAGCCCGACGAGCCGCCGTACGTCGTCGCCGGCCAGGGCGTAGGCGTCCACGCCCGCCAGCGTGTAGGAGCCGGCGTCCGCGTCGAGGAACCGCAGCAGCACCTGGGCCAGCGTCGTCTTGCCCGCCCCGGACGCTCCGACCACGGCGATGCGACGGCCCTCCGCCAGGGTCAGGTCCAGCCCCGCCAGGGCGTCCCTGTCCTGCCCGGGGTGGTGCGCGACCAGCCCCGAGAGGACGACCGGGAACGGCGACGCGGGCGCCGGCCGGGGCGTCTCCGGCTCCCGTACGGGCTCGGGGGCGTCGAGCACCTCGTACACCCGCTCGGCGCTCCTGTGCACGCGCTGGCGGTACTGCACGGCAAGGGGCAGCCCGAGTACGGCCTCGAAGGCGGCCAGCGGGGTGAGGACGACGACGGCCACGGCCACACCGGTGAGCCTGCCGTCGGCGACCGCCTGGACCCCGACGAGGGCGGCACCCGCGACCGTCAGGCCCGAGATCAGCGCGGTGAGCCCGTCGCCCAGCGCGGTGGCGGTTGCGGCACGCGAGGCGATCCGGGTGAGCGTGCCGTCGGCTCGCCGCGCCTCGGCGGCCCGCGCGGGCAGGGCACCGGCGACGGTCAGCTCGGCGGTGCCGGTGAGCAGGTCGGTCACCCGGGTGGCGAGCACACCTCGGGCGGGCGCCAGCCTGCGCTCGGCCCGCCGTGCGACAGCTCCGGTGACCAGCGGGACGCCGGCTCCGGCCACCAGCAGACCGACCGCGAGCACGGCACCGGCCTCCGGCAGCAGCCAGACCGTGAAGACGACCGACGCGACCGAGACGGCCACCGCGGTGGCGGCGGGCAGCAGCCAGCGGAGCCAGTAGTCCTGGAGGGCGTCGACGTCGGCGACGAGCCGGGACAGCAGGTCGCCCCGGCGGCTGCGGCGCAGCCCGGCGGGCGCCAGCCGCTCCAGTCGCCGGTACACGGCGCCCCGCGTATCGGCGAGCATCCGCAGCACGGCGTCGTGCGACACGAGCCGTTCGGCGTAGCGGAACACGGCTCGTCCGATCCCGAAGGCGCGCGTCGCCGTGACGGCCACCATCAGGTACAGCACCGGCGGCTGCTGCGAGGCCCGTGAGATGAGGTAGCCGGAGGTGGCCATCAGACCGACGGCGCTGCCGAGCGCCAGGCTGCTGAGCAGCAGCGCGAGGCCGAGCCGACCGTGCCGGGCGGCGGACATCGCACGGACCCTGGCGAGGACGCCACCCCGGGGCTCCGCCGTGGGGGCACGGTCGTGGGGGGAAGCCGGACCAGGGGCTCCAGGGGTCTCCTCGACGGTGCGGGCGGCCGGTGCCCCCCGGGGGCCGTCGGCCGCGGCGGTGGGCACTGGTTCCTCCAGCCGCACCACCCGGTCGGCCACCTCCAGCAGGGCCGGCCGGTGCACCACCAGCAGCACCGTCCGTCCCTCCGCCAACCTGCGCACCGCGGCCACCACATCGGCCTCGGTGCCCCCGTCGAGCGCGGCCGTCGGCTCGTCCAGCAACAGCACCGGTCGGTCCGCGAGGAACGCCCGGGCCAGCGCGAGCCGCTGCCGCTGCCCGGCGGACAGCCCTGCCCCGCCCTCCCCCAGCAGGGTCCCCGCTCCTTCGGGCAGTGCGTCCACGAACTCCAGAGCACCCGCGTCCCGCAGCGCCCGCCGAACGTCGGCGTCGTCGGCGTCGGGCCGGGCCAGGCGCACGTTCTCGGCGATGGTGCCGGCGTACAGGTGCGGGTGCTGCGGCACCCAGGCGACACGCGTGTGCCACTGCGTCAGGTCGAGGGTGGAGAGATCGGCGCCGCCGATCCGGACGCGCCCCCCGGCAGGACGTACGAAGCCGAGGAGGGCGTGGAGCAGCGTCGACTTGCCCGCGCCGCTGGGGCCGGTGAGGGCGACCGTCTCCCCGGCCTCGACGGTGAGGTTGACGCCCGTCACGGCGTCCGCGGCGCGTCCGGGGTAGCGGACCGTGACGTTCTCGAAGGACAGGGAGCAGTGTGCCGGCGCCGGGTCGGTCCCCGTCACCGGGGCGGGCCGCTCCAGTACCGAGAAGATCCCCTCGGCGGCGGCGAGCCCTTCGGCCGCCGCGTGGTACTGCGCACCCACCTGCCGCAGCGGCAGATAGGCCTCGGGCGCAAGGACGAGCACGACCAGGCCGTCGTACAGAGCCATGTCACCGTGGACGAGCCGCATACCGATGGTGACGGCGACGAGCGCCACCGACAGTGTGGCGAGCAGTTCCAGTGCGAAGGACGACAGGAAAGCGATCCGCAAGGTCCGCATGGTCGCCTGCCGGTACTCGCCGGTGATGCGCTTGATCGACTCGGCCTGCGCCTTCGCCCGCCCGAATACCTTCAAGGTCGGCAGCCCGGCGACGACGTCCAGGAAATGCCCCGACAGCCGGGACAGCAGCCGCCACTGGCGGTCCATCCGTGACTGTGTGGCCCAGCCGATCAGCACCATGAAGATCGGGATGAGCGGCAGGGTGCCGACGATGATGGCTGCCGAGACCCAGTCCTCGGTGACGATGCGGGCCAGCACCGCCACGGGGACGACCACTGCGAGCCCCAGTTGAGGCAGGTAGCGCGAGAAGTAGTCGTCGAGAGCGTCGACTCCGCGGGTGGCCAGGGCGACCAGCGAACCGGTCCGCTGTCCGCTCAGCCAGCCGGGGCCGAGCACGGTGGCCCGCTCCAGCAGCCGGCCTCGCAGCTCCGACTTCACTGCCGCGCTCGCACGGTGAGAGGCCAGCTCGGTGAGCCAGCCGACCAGCGCACGACCGCAGGCGACGGCCACCAACAGCAGGAGCGGGGTGCTGAGGTCGGCGACCCGCATGCCCTGCTGGAAGGCACCCACGACCACCTCGGCGATGAGCATCGCCTGCGCGACGAGCAGCCCGGCCCCGATGGCGCCCAGAACGACGACCGCCGCCAGGAAGAAGCGGGTGGCGCGGGCGTACTGCAGAAGACGTGGATCAATGGGTTTCACGTGAAACGTGCCCTCCCGTCCAGAGGGTGGGTTTCACGTGAAACACACGAGGTGGAGCGCGTGCCGTGAGACCCACCCGTCCGGACTCAGTGCGCGGGTTCGGCGATGTGCTGGGTACCGATCCGCTTGCGGAATACCCAGTACGTCCACCCCTGGTAGAGCAGAACGACGGGCGTGGCGACAGCGGCCAGCCAGGTCATGATCTTCAGGGTGTAGGGACTGGACGAGGCGTTGGTGACGGTGAGGCTCCAGTCCGCGTCGAGCGTGGACGGCATGACGTTCGGGAAGAGCGTCAGGAAGAGCATCGCCACGGCGGCCACGATCGTGACGCCGGACAGTGCGAACGACCAGCCCTCACGCCCCGCCTGGTTCGCGAGCAGGGCGCCGACCAGCGCTGCGACGGCCACCACGAGCGCGACGAGGCTCTTGCCGTCACCACGGTCGAGCTGGGTCCAGAGCAGGAAGGCCACGGCCAGTGCGGCGGTGACGAGACCGACGCGCAGTGCCAGGGTCCGGGCCCGTTCGCGGATCTCCCCGACGGTCTTGAGTGCCGTGAACACCGTTCCGTGGAAGGTGAACAGCGACAGCGTGACCAGCCCACCGAGAAGGGCGTACGGGTTGAGCAGGTCCCAGACGGAGCCGACGTACTCCATGTCCCGGTCGATCTCCACGCCATGGACGATGTTGCCGAACGCCACGCCCCACAGGAACGCCGGAATGAGCGAGGTCCAGAAGATCGCGGTCTCCCAGTTGCGCTGCCAGCGTTCCTCGGGTCGCTTCACCCGGTACTCGAACGCGACCCCTCGCACGATCAGGCAGATCAGGATGACCAGCAGGGGCAGATAGAAACCGGAGAAGAGCGTGGCGTACCACTCGGGGAAGGCGGCGAACGTCGCGCCGCCGGCCGTGAGCAGCCACACCTCGTTGCCGTCCCAGACAGGGCCGATGGTGTTGATCAGTACCCGCTTCTCGGCCCGGTTCCGGGCGAGCAGCTTGGTGAGCACGCCGACCCCGAAGTCGAAGCCCTCCAGGAAGAAGTAGCCGGTCCACAGGAGGGCGATGAGGACGAACCAGACGTCGTGCAGTTCCATGACTGTGCAGCTCCCTCGGCCTAGTACGAGAAGGCCATCGGCTTGTCGGCGTCACGGGCGTCGCCGCCGATCTTCGCGGGCGGGTTGAGGTCGGCCTCGGTGAGCTCGGGCGGGCCCGCCTTGACGTACTTGGCGAGCAGCCTGACCTCGATGACGGCCAGGACGGCGTAGACGAGGGTGAAGACGGACATGGAGATGACGACCTCGGTCGTGGAGACACCGGGGGAGACCGCGTCCCGGGTCTGCATGACGCCGTAGACGACCCAGGGCTGCCGGCCCATCTCGGTGAAGATCCAGCCCCAGGAGTTGGCGATCAGCGGGAACGCCATCGTCCACAGGGCCAGCAGCCAGTACAGGCGGGTGAACCTCGCCCCGAGCGGCCGGCGCAGCAGCACCAGGTGCGGCACCTCGTCCTCCCCGGTCCGCAGGGGGGCCGGCAGCATGAACTTCTTCCGTGTCAGCCACAGGCCCAGCAGGCCGAGAGTGAAGGACGCCATGCCGAAGCCGATCATCCAGCGGAACCCCCAGTAGGCGACGGGGACGATGGGCTTGTAGTCACCGGGGCCGAACTTCTCCTGCAGGGCCTTGTTGGTGTCGTTGATACCGGGCACGTACGAGTCGAAGTCGCTGTGGGCGAGGAAGGACAGCAGCCCGGGTATCTCCAGGGCGACCTTGTTGTGCCCCTGGTCGACGTCCCCGTAGGCGAACACGGAGAACGGTGCCGGTTTCTCGCCGTCCCACAGGGCCTCGGCGGCGGCCATCTTCATCGGCTGCTGCTCGTACATGACCTTG
Source organism: Streptomyces sp. AC627_RSS907 (assembly GCF_019049165.1). Lineage (NCBI taxonomy): Bacteria > Bacillati > Actinomycetota > Actinomycetes > Kitasatosporales > Streptomycetaceae > Streptomyces > Streptomyces sp. AC627_RSS907. The sequence goes on along the minus strand of NZ_JAGMUE010000051.1, from coordinate 59,531 downwards.
CCGAGGGTGTCGCCGCTGACCGCGGTGAGCAGGCCGCCGACCGCCAGCGTGACCAGGCCCAGCCGGAGCGACGTCCGCATCACCGGGATGTGCTTCTTGCGCATCAGGTGGAAGGCGGCAATGCCGACCATGAAGGCGCCGCCCGTCAGGAAGGCCGCCGAGAAGCTGTGGAAGACCTGGTTGAGCGTGGTGTTCTGGGTGAGGACCTGCCAGAAGTCGGTGAGCTCGGCGCGGCCCTTCTCCTCGTTGATCCGGTAGCCGACGGGGTGCTGCATCCAGGAGTTGGCCGCGAGGATGAAGTACGCCGACAGCAGGGTGCCGATCGAGACCATCCAGATGCAGGCCAGATGGATCTTCTTGGGCAGCTTGTCCCAGCCGAAGATCCACAGACCGATGAAGGTCGACTCGAAGAAGAAGGCGATCAGCGCCTCGAAGGCGAGCGGCGCACCGAAGACGTCACCGACGAAGCGGGAGTAGTCGGACCAGTTCATACCGAACTGGAACTCCTGCACAATGCCGGTGACGACACCCATGGCGATGTTGATCAGGAAGAGCTTTCCCCAGAACTTGGTCGCTCTGAGGTACTTCTCCTTCTCGGTGCGGACCCATGCGGTCTGCAGTCCCGCCGTGAGGGCGGCCAGCGAGATCGTCAGGGGGACGAACAGGAAGTGGTAGACGGTCGTGATGCCGAACTGCCATCGCGCCAGCGTCTCCGGCGCCAGAGCCATGTCCACGTCGTCACTTCTCCTCACATCGCCGTGGTCAGCGGCAGTTTGAGCGTGTATGTCACACCTGTCTCAGGCACAACCGGGACACGCTTGTGAACGCGTTCACATTCACAAGCAATTATGACGTACAGCTTTTCGACGCTGGACGGGGGGTCCCCTGTGACGTCAACCCCTTGCGGCAGGAATCAACAGAGTGTTGAACAACAGACGAAAAGGGCCCGCCGGGGACCGGACGGCGACGCACTGACGCTGCCGTCCGACTCCCGGCGGGCCCTCGGGTGGCCTACAGCTCCTCGCGGAACTCCTCCGACACCTTCAGGAAGATGTCGTTCGCCTCGCTCTCCCCGACCGTCACCCGCACGCCCTCGCCCGGGAACGGCCGGATGACCACGCCGGCCTGCTCGCAGGCCTCCGCGAAGGGCACCGTGTGCTCCCCCAGCCGCAGCCACACGAAGTTCGCCTGGGTCTCCGGCACCGTCCAGCCCTGCGCCCGCAGGGCGTCGACCACACGGGTGCGCTCGCACACCAGCGAGCCGACCCGCCCGATCAGCTCGTCCTCGGCCCGCAGCGAGGCGATCGCCGCCTCCTGCGCGATCTGGCTCACCCCGAAGGGCACCGCCGTCTTGCGCAGCGCCGCCGCCACGGGCTCGTGGGCGATCGCGAACCCGACCCGCAGACCGGCGAGACCGTACGCCTTGGAGAAGGTCCGCAGGACGCAGACATTGGGCCGCTCCCGGTAGATCTCCACGCCGTCCGGCACCTCGGGGTCGCGGATGAACTCGCGGTAGGCCTCGTCGAGCACCACGAGGACGTCGCTCGGCACCCGGTCGAGGAACCGCTCCAGCTCCGCCCGCCGCACGACCGTTCCCGTCGGGTTGTTGGGGTTGCAGACGAAGATCAGCCGGGTCCGGTCGGTGATCGCGGCCGCCATCGCGTCCAGGTCGTGCACATCGCCCGGCGCCAGCGGCACCTTCACGGAGGTCGCGCCGCTGATCTGCGTGATGATCGGGTACGCCTCGAAGGAGCGCCAGGCGTAGACCACCTCGTCGCCGGGGCCCGAGGTCGCCTGGATCAGCTGCTGGGCCACACCGACCGATCCGGTGCCGGTGGCCAGGTGGGAGAGGGGCACACCGAACCGGTCCGACAGCTCACCCATCAGGGACGTGCAGGCCATGTCCGGGTACCGGTTGAAGGACGAGGCCGCGGCCGTCACCTTCTCCATCACGCCCGGCAGGGGCGGATAGGGGTTCTCGTTGGAGGACAGCTTGTAGGCCACCGGTCCGCCGGCCGCGGCGGGCCTGCCCGGCTTGTAAGTGGGAATACCCTCCAGCTCGGCGCGCAGCTTGGGGCTCGTCTCGCTCACCGCTGTCCTCCTCCTGACCACCACCGGCATCGAATACTTCTCACCATATGAGGATTCGGCGTCGCTGCGTATAGGGAGGAGCAGACCTCATCCGTCACCCTGGCATCAGGTGCATCAGTGCACGAAGGCCCACGATTCGGGGGGCGCACCGAACATATATCTACGCGCCGGTGGCTTGCGCCGTGGCGCGCATCCCTCGTGCAGGTGAGTTGAGACCTCTTCGCAACATCGACCACTTGGCAGGCCCTCACTGGTCGACACGCCAGGTACTGACCCGTCCGAGGCCAACTGGCTTGCTTTCTCAGGGGATTACCCCTTAATGATCATGCAGAAACGTGCCTGTCAACGCGTGCATATGCGTCCGCCCTACCCCACCTCATGAGCCCTACTATCGGCTCGCCATGACAGCAGCAGGGAAGCACCAGGTGAGCCGCGCGGAAACCTCACGTCGAGGCAGCCGGCCGGGCCGGGCGGGTATCAGGGACGTGGCCGCCGCCGCCGGAGTATCCATCACGACCGTCTCCGATGCCCTCAACGGCAAAGGCCGACTCCCGGATGCCACCCGGCGCCATGTGCGCGAGGTCGCGGACCGATTGGGCTACCGGCCCTCGGCCGCCGCCCGCACGCTCCGCACCGGCAAGTCGGGGCTCATCGGCCTGACCGTGACGACGTACGGGGATGAACCTTTCACCTTCACCGAGTTCGCGTACTTCGCCGAGATGGCGCGCGCCGCCACCTCCGCCGCGCTCGCCCGCGGCTACGCCCTCGTCATCCTTCCGGCGACCTCCCGCCACGACGTGTGGTCCAACGTCGCGCTCGACGGCACGGTCGTCATCGACCCCTCCGACCAGGACCCGGTCGTCAGCGAACTGGTCCGCCAGGGGTTACCGGTCGTCTCGGACGGCCGCCCGGCCGGCTCGCTGCCCGTCACCGCCTGGGTGGACAACGACCACGAGGCCGCCGTACTCGGCATCCTCGACCACCTGGCCGCCGCCGGCGCCCGCCGGATCGGCCTGCTCACCGGCACCACGACCGACACGTACACCCACCTGTCGACCACCGCGTACCTGAGTTGGTGCGAGCGCGTCGGCCAGGACCCGGTTTACGAGGCCTACCCGGCACACGATCCCTGCGCGGGCGCGGTCGCCGCCGACCGGCTGCTCGCCCGCCCCGACCGGCCCGACGCCGTCTACGGCCTGTTCGACCCGAACGGCACCGACCTGCTCGCCGCCGCCCGCCGCTACGGGCTGCGTGTCCCGGAGGACCTGCTGCTGGTCTGCTGCAGCGAGTCCACCGTGTACGCCAGCACCGAGCCACCCATCACCACGTTGTCGCTGAAGCCGCGCCGCATCGGCACGGCGGTGATCCAGGTCCTCATCGACGCCATCGAGGGGCTCGACGCGGACCGGCCGGTCGAGCAGGTGATACCCACCGAGCTGATCGTGCGCACGTCGTCGCAGCGCCGGCCGCCCCGTACGACGGTCAGCCCGCCCCGGTCACCCGAGGGCACGTAGGCGTCCCGGACGAGCGGCACACGGGGCCCGGCCGACGTGCCGCGGGAGCGGCGGCCGGAGTGGCGGAGGCGACACCGGCACGACCGCAGCGCGATCACGTCACCGTCCCGGACGGACGAAGACCGGCCCAATCGGGGCGAAAGCCGCAGTGAAGCGGAGTCATGTTCTGATTCACCACCCCTGGGTCATCACACAGCGCGATCCGCATTCCTATGATGGGCCCACACACCGCGGGCCGCTGCGACCAGGCAGTCCGAAGCGGTGCAGATGCGGCGCGATGGTGGAGGGGTCGATGACTCAGGGGGCCGGTCAGGGACCCGAGGTGGAGCGGACCGCGACGGTGCGCGACTTCCGGGTGCCCGCGTACGTCCACGAGACCGCGCCGTACGCCACCCCCGGCCCGCACGCGGCCGAGGCCGCGCCGCCCTCCGAAGAGACCTATCCGGAGGGTTACACACCCACCCAGCGTGATCTGCCCGTCATCCGTCGGGGTGACACGGTCCAGGTGGCCGTCGACCCGGAACCGGCCCCGGTGCAGCAGCCCACCACGGGCCAGGGCCCGCTGTTCGTCGTCGGCGACGTGCACGGGTACCTCGACCAGCTCGTGGCCGCCCTGCAGGAGAAGGGCCTCATCGACGACGCCGGACAGTGGTGCGCGGGCACCTCCCGGCTGTGGTTCCTCGGTGACTTCACGGACCGCGGCCCGGACGGCATCGGCGTCATCGACCTGGTGATGCGGCTGTCCGCCGAAGCCGCCGCGGCCGGTGGCTACTGCAAGGCGCTGATGGGCAACCACGAGCTGCTGCTGCTCGGCGCCAAGCGGTTCGGTGACACGCCCGTCAACTCGGGCGCGGGCACCGCCACCTTCCAGGCGGCCTGGCTGCTGAACGGCGGCCAGAAGACCGACATGGACCGGCTCCAGGACCACCACCTGCAGTGGATGGCCCGCCTCGACGCCCTCGAACAGGTCGACGACCACCTCCTGGTGCACTCCGACACCACGACCTACCTCGACTACGGCCGCTCCATCGAAGAGGTCAACGACACCGTCCGCGAGACGCTCACGCGTAACGACGCGGAGGAGGTGTGGGACCTCTTCCGCAAGTTCACCAAGCGTTTCTCCTTCCGCGACGAGGGCGGGGCCGACGCCGTACGCTCGCTGCTGGACACGTACGGCGGCACCCGGATCGTCCACGGTCACAGCCCCATCCCGTACCTGCTGGGCGAGGTCGGCTCCGAGGACGGCGAGGACGACACCCGCACCGCTGTCGAAGGTCCCCACGTCTATGCGGACGGCCTGGCCATCGCGATGGACGGCGGCGTGACCATGGCCGGAAAACTGCTGGTCCAGCAGCTCCCGCTCGACGCCTGACCGTTCATCGCACGCTCTGCTCCCCGGCGGCGTGCCCATGGGCCGGCATCCAATTTCTGTAAACCCCCTGTCACCACACGCCGTCACCGCTCTACCATCGGTCTATCCGTAGCAGGCTCCCCTCCGTTTCTGCCCGACGGCTCGTTGGCATGCGAGCCCCAAGCCCTACGGAGCATCGGGGGATGCACATGAACAGCGTTCCGCAGTACCTGTCGAACGAGGACCGCCAAGAGTACGAGCGGGTCCTCGACGAGGCGCTGCGCTCCGCGCCACACCGCCCGGAACTGGCCGCTCTCGGACGGCGGCTGAACGCCGAACAACTGCGCGCCATGGCACTCAACGCCACCGCCCTCATCACGGCGGCGGCCACGACCGAGTACCAGCACTACGTGAAGGTCCGCGAGGAACTGCGCCACCCGGGGCCGACCGCCCCCGCGTCGTCCACGCACGAGACCGACTCCGAACAGCCGGGCACGGGCGCGGTGCGTCTCGCCGCCACGATGGGAGAGGTCGCCGAGGCGTCCGGCGCGGGCGCCGTCGCCGTCGTCGCCGTACTGGCACCCGTCCTGGCCGGCACGGCCGCGGCGATCTTCCTGCTCGTCGGCTACGTCCTGAGGATGCTCGACCCGGGACAGACGTTCGCGCAGACCATGCTCACCACCGGCTGGGTGTTCGGCGCCGTGACCGCGGTGGCGATCCTCGTCGCCGCTGTGGGTTTGCTGCTCACCGCGCTGCACAACCGCCCCACCGCCGAGTCCGGCCGCTACGGCGAACTCGACGAGGAGGTGGCTCGGGCCAGGGAGGCCTGGCACGACGCCCTGCTGGAACGCGGCATCCTCCCCTTCCTGCGGGAAGCACTCGCGGACCCCGGCTCGGCGGCAGCCCTGCACCCGTCGGGGCCGACGGCACCGACCAACCGGATGCCCCACCTCGGATATGCCCGCCCGGGGTTCACGAGCCCCGGTGAGGGCCCGAACGCGGGGTCCCGCCCGAGCTACTCGAGCCCCGACTACAGCAGCCCGGACTTCGGCGGCCCGGAACACCGCCCCGAGTAGTCGTCGGCCCGGGCGGGCAACGGATCAGAGGATGCCCGCCCGGCCGGCGGCAGTGACCCAGGACGGGAACTCCGACAGCAGGCGGTCGTACAGCTCCGCGTCCGGGACGGTGCTGATGTCGTCCACGGCGAAGAAGCCGACGTTGTCGACACGTCGGTCCGGCAGGGTGTCAAAACGCTCCAGCACTCCGTAGTCGGACCGACCGAGCCCCACGAACTGCCAGAAGACCGGCTCCTCCACCGCCTCCCGCAACTCCCGCTCGATCTCGGCGTTGCGGTAGACACCGCCGTCGGAGAAGAACAGCACCAGGGTCGGAGCCGACGCCGGGTTGTTCCGGACGAAGGCGCGTACCTCCGCGATCACCTTCTGCTCCTCGTTCTGGATTCCGACCGCCCGCATGTCGACCTGGTCGGGATGCAGCCCCTTCTTCCTGCTGCGGCGGAAGAGGCCGATCTCCCCCACGCGTACGTGCAGCCTCAGCCACTCGGGGAGGTCGCCCAGACGGAGATCGGGCAGGCGCGCCGGGTTCGACGCGAAGGTCCACGCCTGCATCTCACCGTCGTCGTCCAGTTGGGCGGCCACGGCGGCCATCCGCTCCACGACGTCCGCCACCACGCCCTTGGAGTAGAGGAAGGACATGGACCCGGACGCGTCGAGGACCAGGATGACGCGCGCGGTGACACCGGCCGCGCCGTGCTTGCTCAGACTGACCGCGACCTGTTCCTTGCGCAGGGACAGCCGTTTGCGCATGTCCACGGGAAGGCGTTCCTCGCCCTTGGTGAGGCGGGGCCCCACGGGTGCCGGGGGCAGCGGCGGGGCCGCAGGCGGGGTGGTCGGCGGCGCCGACGCGGACGGCGGAGCCGATGCCGTCGGCAGAGCGGCGGCCACCGGGGGAGCGTCGTCCACCGTGATGCCGAAGTCGGTCGCCAGCCCCGCCAGCCCTGAGGCGTACCCCTGTCCGACCGCGCGGAACTTCCACTGGCCCCGGCGCCGGTACAACTCGCCACCGACCAGTGCGGTCTCTGTCCCGGCCACCATGTCGAACCGGGCCAGCTCGGTGCGGTTTCCCGCGTCCAGCAGGCGCAGTGACAGCCCCGGCACCCGGCCGAACGTCCCACCGTCCGCCGAAGCGCACAGGACGACGCGTTCGACGGCGGGTTCCACCGAGCGAAGGTCGACCTCGACGGCGTCGGTCGCGACGCCCTCACCGGCACCGGAACCGGGACCGCCATGCTTACCGGCGTGCCTCACCGCATCGGACGCGTGGCGGGGCTGGTTGTAGAAGACGAAGTCGCCGTCGTCCCGCACGCGGCCGGTCGAGGTGAGCAGCAGCGCGGAGGCGTCGACCTCGGGCACGCCCGGCCCGACGGACCAGACGAGTTCGACGCGGACCACGGGGGAGTCGACGGCGAGATTGGCGCCCTTGGCCAGGAAGGTGGCTGTCATGGCACCAGTCTGCCGATGCCGTGCCCGCAGTGGGAGGGAGCACGTGACCCGTCCCGGGGCTCGGAACGGGTCAGACGCAGTGATTCCTCACCGGTCGCGCGCAGCTCGACCAGCGGCGTGCGCAGGATCCGGCCTGCGTGCGTCAGCTCGTACCGCGTCCGTACGGGAAAGCCTCCGCGCCGCTCCACCGCCACCAGGCCCTCTCCCGCAAGGCCCGGAGCCGCTCGCTGAGCGCCTGCGCCGCCAGGCCGGGAAGCAGGGCCCGCAGCTCGGTGAAGCCGCGTGGACCTCCCATCAGCTCCGCAGGGAGAGGGTGGTCCATCGGCCGGAGACCGCCGGGAGGACCACCTCCACCGAGCCATCGCCGTCGGGCGCCAGATGCGTCCACGCGGACCCGGCGCCGAGTCCGCGCTCCGCTTGTGCGCTTCCGTTCGGTGACCCGGGTCGACGCTGAGCGCTCCCCGCCGGCTGCGGGGCAGAGCTCAGCGTGACGTCGAAAGCGGGTGACTCAGTCGGCCAGCGGCAGATACACCCGGTTGCCGCCGGCGGCGAACTCCTTGGACTTCTGCAGCATTCCCTCGGCGACCTCCTCGGCGGACGCGCCCTCGGCCACACCGCCACCGAACCGCTCCGTGATGCTCTGGCTGATCTTCATCGAGCAGAACTTCGGCCCGCACATCGAGCAGAAGTGCGCCGTCTTGGCAGGCTCGGCCGGCAGCGTCTCATCGTGGAACTCCCGTGCCGTGTCCGGGTCGAGGGCCAGGTTGAACTGGTCCTCCCACCGGAACTCGAAGCGGGCGTCCGACAGGGCGTCGTCCCACTCCTGCGCACCCGGGTGCCCCTTGGCGAGGTCGGCGGCATGAGCGGCGATCTTGTAGGTGATGACGCCGGTCTTGACGTCGTCACGGTTGGGCAGCCCCAGATGCTCCTTGGGCGTGACGTAGCAGAGCATGGCCGTGCCCCACCAGGCGATCATCGCGGCACCGATGCCGGAGGTGATGTGGTCGTACGCGGGCGCGACGTCCGTCGTCAGCGGGCCGAGCGTATAGAACGGAGCCTCATCGCAGATCTCCTGCTGAAGGTCGATGTTCTCCTTGATCTTGTGCATCGGGACATGGCCCGGGCCCTCGATCATGGTCTGTACGTTGAAACGCTTCGCGACCGAGTTGAGTTCCCCGAGCGTGCGCAACTCCGCGAACTGCGCCTCGTCGTTGGCGTCCGCGATGGACCCCGGCCGCAGGCCGTCACCGAGGGAGTACGTGACGTCGTAGGCCGCGAGGATCTCGCAGAGCTCCTCGAAGTTCTCGTACAGGAACGACTCCCTGTGGTGTGCCAGGCACCACGCCGCCATGATCGACCCGCCCCGCGAGACGATGCCGGTCTTGCGGTTCGCGGTGAGCGGCACATACGCCAGGCGCACTCCGGCGTGGACCGTCATGTAGTCCACGCCCTGCTCGGCCTGCTCGATGACGGTGTCCTTGTAGATCTCCCAGGTCAGCTCCTCGGCCCGGCCATCGACCTTCTCCAGAGCCTGGTAGAGCGGCACCGTCCCGATGGGGACGGGGGAGTTGCGCAGCACCCATTCGCGGGTGGTGTGGATGTTGCGTCCGGTGGACAGGTCCATGACCGTGTCGGCGCCCCAACGGGTCGCCCAGGTCATCTTCTCGACCTCCTCCTCGATGGAGGAGGTCACCGCCGAGTTGCCGATGTTGGCGTTGACCTTCACCAGGAACCGCTTGCCGATGATCATCGGCTCGATCTCCGGGTGGTTGACGTTGGCGGGCAGCACGGCCCGCCCCGCCGCGATCTCTTCACGGACCACGTCCGGTGAGACGTTCTCCCGGACGGCCACGTACTCCATCTCCGGGGTGATCTCGCCCCGTCGTGCGTACGCGAGCTGCGTCACCGCCTCGCCGTCCCGGCCCCGGCGGGGCTGGCGCGGCCGTCCTGGGAAGACCGCGTCGAGGTTGCGCAGGCCTCCGCGCGGAGAGGTGTGCTTGATTCCGTCGTCCTCGGGGCGAACGGGACGACCCGCATACTCTTCGGTGTCACCACGGGCGATGATCCAGTTCTCCCGCAGCGGCGGCAGTCCCCGGCGGACGTCGGTGTCGACGAGTGGGTCGGTGTACGGGCCGGAGGTGTCATAGAGCGTGACCGACTGCCCGTTGGTCAGGTGCACCTGGCGGACCGGCACCCGCAGATCGGGGCGCGAGCCCTCGACGTACGCCTTGTGCCAGCCGATGGACCTCCCGGCCTCCACGGCGGTCTCCTCGTCGGCGGAGCTCTGCGCGACGGCAGGCGTGCGTGCGTCCTTGATGGTCATGAGACCTACTCCCTACGCCGGCATTACCCGGTAACAGGTTCGGCGGTCGACGCAGCGGTTTCCGTCTGCCGACGCTCCGTGGGAAACATCACTCGGCTTCGGTGTCGTTTCCCGTGAAACATCGCTGGGACGGAGGTCAGCGCCCTCTCAGCCCGGTGCTCCGAGCTCCCGCGTGTACAAAGGTGCCACCACGCTAGCGTCAATTCGGGCGCGGTGAACAGAGGGCCTCCCTCGTTCTTGCGATGATCGGTCGGTGACGACACCGCAGCATCCCTCCTTCCCGCCACACGACTCCCGCCGTGGACCGGGCGTCGAAGACGGCAACAGCCGCGGAGACGGGCAACACGGCGCCGGCGGCCACGGCGACTCGGGCGGCCACGGTGGTTCCGGCGGCTCGGGCGGCCACGGTGGCTCGGGCGCGCACGGCGGCGGCCACGGACACTCCCACGCCCATGGCCCGGCGGCGCCCGTCTCCCGGCATCTGCGGAAGGTCATCGCTGCGGTCCTCATTCCCTTCGCCGCCGCGGTGTTGGTCGGTCTCGCGGTGCTCTGGCCGGGTGGTGCGCCGACGCACGAACGCACCGGAGTAGGTTTCGACCGGCAGACGCAGCAGGCCACCGTCACCAAGGTGGTCGAGCTGAGCTGTCAGGCCGTCAACGCATCGGGGAGCACCCCGACCGGTGACACCTCCACCGCCGAGGGGTCCTCCGCGGTGCAACAGGCGAAGGGCGACTGCAAACGGGCGACGATCCGCGTCGACACCGGCGAGGACAAGGGCCGTACGTTCGCTGAGATCGTGCAGCCGGACCAGTCACGGCAGTTGCACGAGGGCCAGAAGGTCGTGGTCGCCTACGAGCCCTCCGCGCCGAAGGACCTGCAGTACTCGGTGACCGACATCAACCGCCGGCTTCCGTTGGCGCTGCTCGCCGGCATCTTCGCGCTCGCCGTGGTGGCGGTCGGACGGCTGCGCGGCCTCATGGCGCTGATCTCGCTGGCCATCAGCTTCCTGGTGCTGAACTTCTTCGTCCTGCCCGCGATCCTGCAAGGATCGAACCCGCTGGTCGTGGCGGTGATCGGGTCCAGCGTGATCATGCTGATCGCGCTGTATCTGTGCCACGGCCTGTCAGCCCGTACGTCCGTGGCGGTGCTCGGCACGCTGATCTCGTTGCTGTTGATCGGCGTGCTCGGTTCTCTGTTCATCGACTGGGCCGCGCTCACCGGCAACACGGACGACAACACCGGCCTGATCCACGGCCTGTATCCGTCGATCGACATGAGCGGTCTGCTGCTCGCCGGCGTCATCATCGGCTCGCTCGGCGTTCTCGACGACGTGACCGTCACTCAGACGTCCGCGGTGTGGGAACTGCACGAGGCCAACCCGTCGATGGGCTGGCGCGGGCTGTACCGCGCGGGCATCCGTATCGGCCGCGACCACATCGCCTCGGTCGTCAACACACTCGTCCTGGCGTACGCGGGCGCCGCACTGCCACTGCTGCTGTTGTTCTCGATCGCTCAGAGCAGCGTGGGGACGGTCGCCAACAGCGAGTTGGTCGCGGAGGAGATCGTGCGCACGCTGGTCGGCTCCATCGGGCTGGTGGCGTCGGTGCCGGTCACCACGGCCCTCGCAGCCCTTGTCGTCTCGGCCGACCGGCCGGCGGCGCAGGCCGCCGGTGCGGTGCCGGGTGCCGGGGCGGCACCGGTACGCGGCGGGCGGGGCCGTCGCCGCAAGCGCTGAGGCGCCCGCCCCCTCCGGGGGCGGCGGGCGGAGTCGTCCACAGGGAGCGGCAGCCACGGCGAAGCGTTACGCCATCGCCGTACGCATGCCGTAACGGTTCAGCCCGCGCTCGGCTCCTCCGCCAGAATGCGGTCCAGGGCCTCGTCGAGATGAGCGTCGAAATCGGCGAGCGCGCCTTCCTGTCCCAGCGGCACCAGCTTGTCGGTCCGGTCGAGAAAGGCCACGAGGGGCGCCGCCGACGAACGGAACAGCGCCTGGTCACTGCCGACCTGCAGGCGAATCAGTACCTCGGCCAGCGGCTCGGGGTCGACGGGTGCGATGCGCACATCTCCGTCACCGCACGGCCGACCCACCCCGTCGACCAGCAGCTCACGGCCGAACGCCCAGGTCACCGGGGCATCTCCGGGCAGATGGAAGGTCAGTCGCACGGCATAGGGATCACAGGTTTCGTAGCGCAGCTCCACCGGAATACGGAAAGAGAGCTCCTCGGACACGAGAAAGCTCATCATGACCTCTGCCTGCACGGACTCGCCCATCGCCTACCCCGTCATTCGCCGTCGACTGGCCGGGAATCAAACCTCTTACACTGGTGGCATCTTGCTCAACGTACACACCAGATCACAAGGAGTGAGTTTTCAGATACTGATAGAGAGCGCGAGTGACCCCAGCAGGCGTCCCACCTCGTCCTGCAACTGCTGCGCCGCGGGCAACAAGCGGTCGGCCTGGTGGGAGGGCAGAGAGATGGCCATCGTCACGGCATTGGTGCCGACGGTGATTGGAATCGCGGCGCAGACCGTCCCCAGGGCATACTCCTGCCGCTCGGTCACCGGCGTCATCCGCCGCATCCGTTCCAGTCGTTTCAGCAGACTGTTCTCGTCACGCACCGTGTACGGCGTGACGGGCTGCACCGGGTAGCGGTCAAGGTGGTCGCGGCGGGCCTCCTCGTCCAGCTGCGACAACAGGCATTGCCCGATGGCGTGCGCGTGCCCGGTCTCCCGGAAGTCCGCCCATTCCTCGACCGCGGGGATGCCCGGGGAGTCGGAAACGCACATGAGCTCGATCTCGCCGTCGCGGTACATGGCGTAGTAGACAGGGGCGCCGATCGCGTCGCGCCAGCGCGCGAGCGCGTCGACCACCGTGCTGCGACGTTTCTGCTCCGCCCCGCTGCTGCTCAGCCGCTCGGCGGCCTCGCCGAGGAAGAACAGTCCCTTCTCGCGGCGCAGATAACCCTCGTGCACCAGAGTGCGCAGCAGGTGGTAGGCCGTGGGCAGGGCGAGCTGCGTCTCACGCGCCAGTTGCTTGGCGGGGGCTCCGTACGGGTGCTGTGCGACGCACTCCAGCAGGCGCATCGCCCGCTGGACGGAACCGATGAGAGTCACGCGGGAGGGCCCCGCGGTGGGAGCCGTAGGAGGTGTCCGAGGCGTCGAGTGGGGCTGCACGGGCAGTGCGTGCAACGGTACGAATGCGGTGTCAGCCGTGGCCAAGGGTCACTTCCGTAACGCGAGAAGGCAGTCCGTGCGGAAACACGGGTGGGGACGTACGCCGCTCGCGGGGTCGCCCCCGCGTGGATTTCCGGACTTTAACCGCCGGTCACCACTCGCCGACGGCCCGTCCGGAAAACTTCCCCCGCGCGAGGGACCCGGTCGTTCCTGTCACCGCCACCGATGTCCCACGGCTCTCACCAGTCGCCGCGCGACGACGAACCCGACATGAACTTGCGTACGACGTAGATCAGTCCGCCGACGAGCGCGACGAAGACCAGCAGCTTGAACAGCAGTCCGATCACGAACCCGACCACGCTGGCGATCAGGCCGCCGAACACGACCAGGGCGATGACCGGCACCGCGACCCACTTCACCCACCACGGCAGTGCCGTGAAGATCTCTCGCATCGCCCTCGTCCTTACTTTCCGCCCGTCGAGTGCCGGGGCCTGGGGTGGCCCCGGGTTCCTTCTGGGAATTTCCTGATGTCCTGCACTCGATGCTAGGGCCGCAAGGGTCCCGGCAGGGCCCTCGCGGCCCCTGTCTCCCCCTGACCGATCCCCTAGGGAACCGGGGGCCGCGGCTCAGCTCTCGGGCGGAGAGAACACGACCAGGACCCGGAGGTCCTCGCTGATGTGGTGGAACTTGTGGGCGACCCCGGCCGGCACGTACACCACGCTGCCGCGGGCGACCTGAGTGGTCTCCATGCCCACGGTGATCGCGGCCCGCCCGCTCACCACGAAGTACACCTCGTCCTGCCCGTGCGGCTTCTGCGGGTCGGCCGTGCCCGCGTCGAGGGCGTACAGCCCGACCGACATGTTCCGCTCACGCAGGAACTGCAGGTAGGCACCGTCGTTGGCGGCGCGCTCCGCCTCCAGTTCGTCCAGCCGGAATGCCTTCATCGCCTCGTCCGCCCCTGCCTCACCGTTCATTTCCGTTCGGGTCTGTCACGATCAGACACATGAAGAATTTCCTAGTCAAGACGATCGCCAACGCGGGCGCCCTGGCAGTCGCCGTGTGGCTGCTCGACAAGATCACCCTGACCGGGGGCAGCACCGGCGAGAAGGCCGGCACGCTGATCGTTGTCGCCCTCGTGTTCGGCCTGGTGAACCTGCTGGTGAAGCCGATCGTGCAGGTGCTGACCCTTCCGCTGTTCATCCTGACCCTCGGCCTGTTCACGCTGGTGGTCAACGCGCTCATGCTGTTGCTCACGTCGTGGCTGGCCGACAAGCTCGACCTGAGCTTCCACGTCGACGGGTTCTGGACCGCCGTCCTGGGCGGCCTGATCATCTCGGTCGTCTCCTGGGCCCTCAACGCGTTCCTGCCCGACAAGGACTGAACCCGATGACCTACCGCGTCTGCTTCGTGTGCACGGGCAACATCTGCCGCTCCCCCATGGCCGAGGCCGTCTTCCGCGCGCGTGTGACGGACGCCGGGCTGGACGGCCTCGTCGAGACCGACAGCGCCGGCACGGACGGCTGGCACGAGGGCGAGGACGCCGACCCGCGCACCCTGGAAGTCCTGGGGCGCAACGGCTACGGCCTCGACCACACGGCCCGCCGGTTCCAGCCGTCGTGGTTCTCCCGCCTCGACCTCGTCATCGCCCTCGACGCCGGCCACCTCCGTGCGCTGCGCCGCCTCGCCCCCACGGAGCAGGACGCGGCCAAGGTGCGGCTGCTGCGGTCGTACGACCCCGCCGCCGACAGCGCCGACCTCGACGTACCGGACCCCTATTACGGGGGCGCGGACGGCTTCGAGGAGTGCCTTGAGATGGTGGAGGCGGCGAGCGACGGACTACTCGCCGCGGTACGCGAGCGAGTGGAGGGACAGGCGGCATGAACGATTCCGCTACGAACGACGCGGAGGGTGCGGGCGCGGAGGAGTCGCCTGCCGGCACCGGCGACGGCACGCGCGCGGTGCGGGCCGGACTTCCCGAGCCCGTCAAGCACGAGCCGACCCTGCCCGGCCCCGTGTTCGCCGCCCACTTCCATCTGCCGGGCGAGCCCACCGGGCCCTACACCTACGGCCGCGACGAGAACCCGACCTGGACCCATCTCGAGCGCGCCATCGGCGAGCTGGAGGCCCCCGGGCGGGACGACGTCGAAACGCTCGTGTTCGCGTCCGGCATGGCCGCGATCTCGTCGGTGCTCTTCTCTCAGCTGCGCGCCGGTGACACGGCCGTCCTGCCCGACGACGGTTACCAGGCCCTGCCGCTGGTCCGCGCCCAGCTGGAGGCGTACGGCATCGAGGTGCGCACCGCGCCGACCGGCGGGGACGCCCAGCTCGACCTCCTGGACGGGGCGAGGCTGCTGTGGATCGAGACGCCGTCCAATCCCGGGCTCGACGTGTGCGACGTCCGACGACTCGTCGACGCGGCACACGCGCGCGGGGCCCTGGTCGCCGTGGACAACACGCTCGCCACACCACTGGGGCAGCGCCCGCTGGAGCTCGGCGCCGACTTCGCGGTGGCCAGCGGCACCAAGCAGCTCACCGGCCACGGTGACATCCTCCTGGGCTACGTGGCCGGCCGCGACGCCGGGGCCATGACCGCCGTACGACGCTGGCGCAAGATCGTCGGAGCGATCCCCGGGCCCATGGAGGCCTGGCTCGCGCACCGTTCGATCGCCACCCTCCAGCTGCGGGTGGAGCGGCAGAACGCCACCGCGCTCAAGGTCGCCGAGGCCCTCGCGTCGCGGCCCGAGGTCACCGGGCTGCGGTACCCGGGGCTGCCCGACGACCCCTCGTACAGGATCGCCTCGCAGCAGATGCTGCGCTTCGGGTGCGTCGTCTCGTTCACGCTGCCCACACGCGCGCGTGCCGATCGTTTTCTCGACGCGCTGCGACTGGTCGACGACGCGACGAGCTTCGGCGGAGTGCGGTCCACGGCCGAGCGACGCGGGCGCTGGGGCGGCGACGCGGTGCCGGAGGGCTTCATCAGGCTCTCGGTCGGCGCGGAGGACCCGGCGGACCTGGTGGCTGATCTGCTGCGCGCGCTGGAGGAATCAGCGGACTGACCACCGCCGCACGGGCCCGGCCGGGTACGACGGACGGTCCGAGCCTCCCCCCTCGTGACTCGGACCGTCCTCCGGTTCTGCGCGCGAAGAACCGCGTGATTAAGGCTAGTTGACTCTGCGTCAGTGTCCAATCACAGTAGCGACAGCGACCTATCGACATATTTATAGTTGGGCGCGGTCGGGGGGCTGGAGCAGAACAGAAGAGGGAGAGGGGGCGCCATGGACCTGGCCTTGCTGCGCACCTTCGTGACAGTGCACCGGGCCGGTTCCTTCACCCGTGCGGCAGCCCTGCTCGGCCTCTCCCAGCCCGCGGTCACCTCCCAGATCCGCACGCTGGAGCGGCAGCTCGGCCGCCCCCTGTTCCTGAGGCAGGCCCGCGGCGTGACCCCGACCACCATCGGCGACGAGCTCGCCCACAAGGCCGCACCCCATCTCGATGCCCTGGTGGAGATCACCGAGGCCGGGCTGGACGACGAGTCCTCCCTGCGGACACTGCACCTCGGCGGACCGCTCGAGTTCACCGCCGAGCGGGCGCTGCCCGCGCTCTCCGAGCTCACCGGGGAGGACGGACGGGGCTTCGGGCTGCGCGCCTCGTTCGGGAAAGCCGAGGAGATCCTGGAAGGGCTGTCCGCCGGTCACCACGATCTGGCCATCAGCACGGCCCGACCACGCGGCGCGCTGCTCACGGCTACTGCGCTCTGCGACGAGGAACACGTTCTGGTCGCCGCGCCTCGCTGGGCGGCGACCACCGAAACCGGCGCGCCCCGCCGCTCCACGGCATCCGCCCTGGAGCACATCCCCGTGGTCGAGGTGCACGAGTCGCTGCCCTTCGTCGCCCGTTACTGGGCCACGGTCTTCGACACCTGCCCGACCGCTCCGGGCACGGTCGTCGCCCCCGACCTGCGTGCGGTGCTCGCCTGCGCGATCGCCGGCGCCGGCCTCGCCGTGCTGCCCCGCTACCTGTGCGCCGAGGCACTGGAACGCGGGGACGTCCTCGCCCTGCATGCTCCGGCGGTCCCTCCGCTACGGACGTACTTTCTGGTGGTGCGTACCGGCACGTTGGCGATGCCGCACATCGCCCGGGCCCATGAGTGGCTGCTGCGGGCTGCCGCCGACTGGAACTGAGCCGGCGCACTCGCGCGCGGGGCTCCGCGATGTTTCACGTGGAACCAGTCGGGCCACATTTCTCCCATGACCGTCCGACCCGTGGTCAAGCGCACCGCCCGCGCCGTTCTCCTGGACGGCGACGACCTGATCCTGATCAAGCGCACCAAGTCCGGCATCGACCCCTACTGGGTCACTCCCGGAGGCGGCGTGGAGCCCGGTGACGCAACCGTCGTGGACGCGCTGCACCGCGAAGTGCACGAGGAACTCGGCGCCAAGATCACCGATGTGGTCCCGTGCTTCGTGGACACCGTGGAGCACATCGGCGAGGACGGTGGCGCGACCGGCGTGAAGGTGCAGCACTTCTTCGTCTGCCACCTGGAATCCATGGACCCCTCCCGGCGCCACGGACCCGAGGTCGAGGAGCCCGCCGGCGAGTACGAGATCGTCCGGGTACCGTTCACCCGCGTCGGAATCGCCTCCGTCCACCTCGTGCCGCTGTCGCTGCGGCACTATCTGGACGGCAACATCGAAGGCGTGCGGGCCATGCACGCGCCCGACCTCGGCTGACCCACCGCGGCACCGGCCCTGGCCGGTCGGTGTGGCGTCCAACAGATGTCCGGCCGCTGTGCACTCGGACACAACATGGCCAAAAGCTCGCGTGTTCCACCGGAAAGAGGTGGACGCGGAGGGCTGCTGTCGGACAGCCTGACCTGCGTGCCGACACCTTCCCTCACCTCACTGCCGATCCGCCGTCTGACGCTCCGCGATCTCACCGCCTGCGCCGACCTGTCCGAGAACCGGGGGTGGCCGCGCGAGGAGCACAAGTGGGGGTTCCTCCTCACAGCCGGGAAGGGATACGGCATCGACGACCCCGACGGTGGCCTGGTCAGTGCCTGCACGGTCACCGAGTACGGGCCGCACGATCGTCCCTCCCTCGCCGCCATCGGCATGGTGCTGGTCGCGGAGCGGCATGCACGCCAGGGCGTCGGACGCCGGCTGATGCGGCACGTCGTCGCGGAGCTGGGGACGACGCCCCTGACCCTGCACGCGACTCCGTACGGCCGACCGCTCTACGAAGAGCTGGGGTTCAAGACCACCGGTCAGGCCGAGATGGTGCGCGGGCGCTTCACTCCGGGCGGGCCCGATCCCCGGATCGCCACACGTGCGGCGACGGCCGAGGACCTGGCCGCGATCCTCCGGCTCGACGAGGAGGTGTTCGGCGCCGACCGCACGCACGTCATCACGCGGCTGCCGGCCTTCACCGACCATCTGCGCGTCGCCGAGGAGGACGGCCGGCTCATCGGGTACGCCGCGGCCTGGCCCAACATGGACACCCATGTCGTGGGCCCGCTGATCGCCCGCGACACCGAGACCGCCAAGGCACTGATCGCCTCCCTCGCCGCCCGCACCGACCGCCCGCTGCGCACCGACATCGACGTCCGGCACGAGGAGCTGCTGGCCTGGGTCGGGGAGCACGGGCTCGCGTCCGTCTCCCACAACGCGGTCATGACGTACGGAATCACGGAGCTGCCCGGGGACTGGAACCGGCGTTTCGCCCCGCTCACCGTGGCGGCGGGCTGACCCTTCGCGGTAGCCCGGCGTCCGATGGAACGAAGCCGGTGCCCGAGGACGTCCCGGGCACCGGCTTCGTGCGTACGGCGGTCGTCGTCAGGCGAGGGTCTCCACCGCCGCCGTGGCGAAGGCGTGGTCCTGTTCCGGCGCTCCTCCGCCCACTCCGACCGCACCGATCAGCCGGCCGTCGCGGTGTACCGGTACACCACCCGCGATGAACAGCAGTGGCCGGTCGAGTGCGGTGGGCAGGGTGTGGAAGAGACCTCCGGGCTGTACCGCCTCGACGAGGTCGGCGGTCGGGGTGTCCAGCTGAAGCGCCGTGTAGGCCTTGCGTGTACTGGTCTCTCCGGAGATCAGCACGGCCCGGTCGTCACGACGGAACGCGAGCAGGTGGCCTCCGGCGTCGAGGACGGTGACGCTGACGGTGACCCCGGCCGTCTCGGCTGCGCGGTGGGCCGCGCTGACGAGGGCCTCGGCGTCCTGAATCGTCAGCGGGGCGACAGCGGTGGTGCTCATGGGGTGGTTCTCCTTGGTCGGTGTCCGGTGGTGCGGCCTCGGTGGTCCCGAGGCGGGGTGAGCCGCGGGGGCGCGGGGACGGCCCTGGCCCCGATCCCGCTGCGGCCGGGGTGGTTCAGTGGTGGGCGACGGTCGGCTGCTCGGCGGGGACGGAGCTCGCGACGACCTCGCTGGGGACGCTGTCCCGCCGTTCGATGACGGCCGAGAGGACCGCGAGGACCAGGGCGGCGGCGGCCAGTACGGCACCGACCCAGTTCGGGGCGGTGTAGCCGAACCCCGCCGCGATGACGACGCCCCCCAGCCAGGCGGAGAGCGCGTTGCCGAGGTTGAAGGCGCCGATGTTCACGGCCGAGGCCAGCGTCGGGGCGCCGTGCGCGTGGTCCAGAACGCGCTTCTGCAGCGGCGGGACGGTGGCGAAGCCCAGAGCGCCGATCAGGGCGATGGTCACGGCCGACGCGATCTTGTTGTGCGCGGTGAGCGTGAAGAGGGCGAGCACGACGGCCAGGGCGCCCAGGGAGACGTACAGCATGGGCATCAGGGCACGGTCGGCGAACCTGCCGCCGACCAGGTTGCCGCCGACCATGCCAAGGCCGAAGAGGACCAGCAGCCAGGTGACCGAGCCGTCCGCGAAACCCGCCACGTGGGTCATCATCGGCGCGATGTAGGTGATGGCCGCGAAAACACCGCCGAAGCCGAGAACGGTCATGGCCATCGCGAGCAGGACCTGGACGTTCTTGAACGCGGCCAGTTCGTGGCGCAGTCGCACGCCTTCAGCCCTGGGCATGTCGGGGACCAGCTTGGCGACACCGGCCAGGCCGATGACGCCGAGTGCGGCGACGGCGGCGAAGGTGACGCGCCAGCCGACGGACTGCCCGACGAGCGTTCCGAGGGGAACGCCGACGACGTTGGCGACGGTCAGCCCGGTGAACATCATCGCGATCGCGCCGGCCTTCTTGTCGGGGGCGACCAGGTCGGCGGCGACGACCGATCCGATGCCGAAGAAGGCGCCGTGTGCGAGTGAGGCGACCACACGGCCGATCAGCATGACCGAGAAGGTGGGAGCGAGGGCGGAGAGCAGGTTGCCCACGATGAACAGCCCCATCAGCAGCATCAGCATCCGCTTGCGCGGGATCTTGGTGCCGAGCACGGTCATCAGCGGGGCACCGAACATCACGCCGAGCGCGTATCCGGTCACCAGCAGGCCGGCGGTGGGGATGGACACCCCGTAGTCGCTCGCGACCTCGGGCAGCAGGCCCATGATCACGAACTCGGTCGTTCCGATTCCGAAGGCCCCGATCGCGAGGGCCAGAAGCGCGAGAGGCATGGGGATACCTTCCAAAACGATTACAGGAGCACTTTACGAGCGTCCACAATAGTTGCATACGCTGGCTATCCGCAACCGCTGGCAATTGCGGAGATGGTCTACCCTGGTCTCAACCGCTCCGGGACGGAGGAAAGACATGACGGCGACGGACCCCGCGCTCACCGCTCTCTCCCAGGGCTGGTGCGCCCTCTCCCTGCTGCACGGGAGGATCGAGGCCCACATCGAGCGCGCGCTGCAGGCCGGGCATGATCTGAGCGTGCGGGAGTACTCCCTGCTCGATGTGCTCAGCCGACAGCACGACGGTGACGGGGGTCATCTGCAGATGAAGCAGGTCGCCGACGCCGTCGTCCTCAGCCAGAGCGCCACCACGCGCCTGGTCACCCGGCTCGAGGACCGGGGGCTGCTCGAGCGCTACTTGTGCCCCACGGACCGTCGCGGCATCTACACCAACGTCACCGGGGCCGGCCTGGAACTGCTGGACCAGGCACGGCCCACCAATGACGCCGCTCTGCGGGAAGCTCTCGACGAGGCGGCCAAGAACCCGGAGCTGGCCCCGCTGGTCCGGGTCGTGGAGACGCTCAAGTCACCGGTGCCCGCTTAGCCAGGGCCGGTCCACCCGGGGTCCCGTATTCGCGACGGTCTCGCTGCGTAAGGTGCGAGTCATGGGAGATCTTGCAATACGCCCCACCGCCAAGGATGACGTCCTAGCGATCGTCGCCATGCTCGCCGACGACCCCCTGGGCGCCCAGCGCGAGTCGCCGGACGACATGAGCCCCTACCTGGCAGCGTTCGAACGACTCACCGCCGATCCGAACCAGCACCTGGTCGTCGCCGTACGCGACGACCGTGTCGTCGGCACCCTCCAGCTGACGATCGTGCCCGGCCTGTCCCGGCGCGGTTCCACCCGGTCGATCATCGAAGGGGTACGGATCCACGCCGACGAACGCGGCAGCGGACTGGGCACACAGCTGATCGAGTGGGCGATCGACGAGTCACGGCGGCAGGGATGCCACCTGGTACAGCTCACCTCGGACAAGACCCGTACCGACGCCCACCGCTTCTACGAGCGCCTTGGCTTCGAGCCCTCGCACACGGGCTTCAAACTCCAGCTCTGAACGCGGGCTCCAGCCGTGAGGCCCTCCGTGTGCTGTCCCGTTTCACGTGAAACGGGACAGCACACGGGAACAGACCGACACTCAGGCCATCCCTCGCCACCCCTCCGGGTCCACACCACCGGGCACAGGAGCACCTTCGTCGTACGGCTGGCGTGTGAATACGAACGAGCCAAGGTCAAGGTGACTCACGCTCCCCTCCTGTCGCCGCACGACGCGGAGAAGTTCCCCGGCGTAGTAGCCCTCCAGTCCCGTCCAGGTACCGTCGCCATTGGCCCGGAAGCAGGAGCGGCGGCCAGGGCCCGACAACGGTTCCAGGGAGACTCCCCCGTCAGGTGTCAGCCGCAGGGCGAAGGCGTGGGTCCCCCAGTACCACTGGCCGGCCAACTCCAGTACGGAGGGATCCGCTTCCGGCAAGGGACGCCACGGTTCCGGGATGCGGGGTTCCGCCTCGGCCACGATGCGGACCAGATCGGCACCCACCCCGGCCAGCAGCGGACCAGAGGTGCAGTTGGTCAAAGCCACCGCGGCCACGTCGTCCTCGACGCTGATGGTGAGGTTGGCCAGGAAGCCCGGCAGAGAGCCGGAGTGTCCCACGAGCAGGCGCCCGTCCCGGTGCTGGATCTGCAGGCCGAGGCCGTACGCCGCACCGTCCATGACATCCGCGGCCTCCACCGGTGCCGCAGGTGTGCGCATCTCCCGCACGGTCTCCGCGCTCAGCACCCTGTCGTCTCCCCTCGCCAGGAAGACGGCGAACCGCGCCAGGTCTCCAGTGGTGGACCAGAGCTGACCGGCCGGTGCCATCAGCCCCAGGTCCTCGACGGGCTCGGCCAGCAACACGTCGGCCCACGGATGCACCGCCCAGCCACCGGCATGGGGCGCCCGCGGTCGCGCGGTCGTACGGCCCAGACCCAGCGGTTCCAGAACCTCCCGCCGCAGCACGTCCTCCCACGGAGCGCCACGCAGCTTCTCGACCAGCGCGCCGAGCAGGGTATAGCCCGGGTTCGAATAGTGATGCCGACGGCCCACCGGGTGCAGAAGAGGCTGCTTGCCCAGCACATCAGCGAGCTCGGGCCGCAGAGACCCGGGCGTCCGCTCCCACCACGGCGCCGGCGACTCGGCGGCCAGTCCACCGGAGTGCGCCAGCAGCTCGGCGATCGTGGCCTCTCCCGCCCCGGTACCCGGCAGATGCTTCTCCAGCGGATCCCCGAGGTCGAGCACGCCCTCGTCGCGCAGCCGCAGGACCAGAACAGCGGTGAACGTCTTGGTGATCGAACCGATCCGGTACTGCACGTTCTCGTCGGGGCCATGGCCGTCGACCGAGGTCCGCGCACCGTGCCACACAGTGCGCCCGTCCCGGACGACCGCGGCGACGAGCGACGGTGTACGTCCTTCGGCCTGGGCCACAGCGATCCGATGCAGCAACGCTCGGCGGGTGGCGGGGAGCAGCTCTTCCTGAGGTGTCGTCATGCCCCCAGTCCACCGGGCCAGGCGTCCCGCGTCGAGCCGATTTCGCCCGTGCCGGGGGGTCAGGTCTGCGCCATGTCCACGAAACGTGAGTAGTGGCCCTGAAAGGCGACGGTGATCGTGGCCGTCGGACCGTTACGGTGCTTGGCCACGATCAGGTCGGCCTCGCCCGCACGCGGCGACTCCTTCTCGTAAGCGTCCTCGCGGTGCAGCAGGATGACCATGTCGGCGTCCTGCTCGATGGATCCGGACTCGCGCAGGTCGGACACCATCGGCTTCTTGTCGGTGCGCTGCTCGGGACCACGGTTCAGCTGGGAGAGCGCGATGACCGGGATCTCCAGCTCCTTGGCCAGGAGCTTGAGGTTACGGGACATGTCCGAGACCTCCTGCTGACGGCTCTCGGCCCGCTTGGACCCGCCGGACTGCATCAGCTGGAGATAGTCGATGACGACCAGCTTGAGGTCGTTGCGCTGCTTGAGCCGCCGGCACTTCGCGCGGATCTCCATCATCGACAGGTTCGGGGAGTCGTCGATGTAGAGCGGGGCAGCCGAGACGTCCGGCATCCGGCGGGCCAGACGGGTCCAGTCGTCGTCCGTCATCGTGCCGGACCGCATGTGGTGCAGTGCGACGCGGGCCTCGGCGGACAGCAGCCGCATCGCGATCTCGTTGCGCCCCATTTCGAGCGAGAAGATGACACTGGGCAGGTTGTTCTTGATCGAGGCGGCCCGCGCGAAGTCCAGCGCGAGCGTTGACTTACCCATGGCGGGACGCGCGGCGATGACGATCATCTGGCCGGGGTGCAGACCGTTGGTCAACGAATCGAAGTCGGTGAAACCCGTGGGGACACCGGTCATCTCGCCGCTGCGCGACCCGATCGCCTCGATCTCGTCGAGCGCGCCCTCCATGATGTCGCCGAGCGGCAGATAGTCCTCACTGGTGCGCTGCTCTGTGACGGCGTAGATCTCGGCCTGGGCGCGGTTGACGATCTCGTCGACGTCGTCGTCGGCCGCGTATCCCATCTGCGTGATCCGTGTACCGGCCTCCACCAGTCGGCGCAGGACGGCTCGCTCGTGCACGATCTCCGCGTAGTACGCGGCGTTCGCAGCCGTCGGCACCGTCTGCACGAGGGTGTGCAGGTACGAGGCCCCACCGACCTTGTTGATCTCGCCGCGCTTGGTGAGTTCGGCGGCGATGGTGATCGGGTCGGCCGGCTCGCCCTTGGCGTAGACGTCGAGGATGGCCTGGTAGACCGTCTCGTGGGCCGGCTTGTAGAAGTCGTGGCCCTTGAGGATCTCGACGACGTCGGCGATGGCGTCCTTGGACAGGAGCATGCCGCCGAGAACGGACTGCTCGGCATCCAGGTCCTGCGGCGGCACCCGTTCGAAAGACGGCCCGCCGCCGTCCCACGCACTGGTGTCCGGGCCGCGCTCGTGCTGTTCGTCGCGGCCACGTCCCGCGTCACCCCGGCGGCGGGAAGCGGGCAGACGATCACTGGGACCGCTGTCGGCCCACGGGTCGTCCAAGGGCTCGGAAATGCTCACCGAGCCACCTCCTCCCGTCCGCCGAGCGGACCTCGCCGTGCCCCTCATTTCTACGGCACGGCACTGACAAATAAGACGCCCAACTCCGGTCCTGACGCGTCGGTTTTGTAAGGGTTCACAAGCCGACGCTGGGAGCAGGCGCCGGACCACCGTAGGCCTGCGGGCACCGTCAGCCAATCTGGTTATCCACAGGCCATGTGGACGACCGGCCAGATGCTGTGGAGAACTCCTCGAAACCTGTGCACGACCCGGTGGACAGCCCTGTGAACAAGCCCTCGCCGCCCGCTCCGAAAACTCCCTGAGCTGCAGCTTTACCGTCCACCGGCTGTGCAGAAGAAAAACTTTCCGCACCGGCTCAAGATTGCTTCGAGCTGGACCCGGAAGTCCACACCCCGCGACGGCGAGTAAGGGTCATTGAAGCGTTGCATCTCTTACCTGTGGACGATTAGATTGGTGCTCATGACACAGGCCCCCGCGCGCTCCCGGACTGCCCGGCGCCAGCACGACCGAGAGATCATCGCGCTGGCCGTCCCGGCCTTCGGCGCTCTCGTCGCCGAGCCCCTCTTCGTCCTGGCCGACAGTGCGATCGTCGGCCATCTCGGCACCGCACAACTCGCCGGTCTCGGCATCGCATCGGCCCTGCTCACCACAGCCGTCAGTGTCTTCGTCTTCCTCGCCTACGCCACCACGGCTGCCGTCGCCCGACGCGTCGGCGCGGGTGACCTGCCGTCCGCCATTCGCCAGGGCATGGACGGCATCTGGCTGGCGCTGCTCCTCGGCGCCGCCGTCATAGCCGTCGTCCTCCCGACGGCCCCGTCCCTCGTCGAACTCTTCGGCGCCTCCGACACCGCGGCCCCGTACGCCACCACGTATCTGCGGATCTCCTCGCTCGGCATCCCTGCCATGCTCGTGGTGCTGGCCTCGACCGGTGTACTGCGGGGACTCCAGAACACCCGGACCCCGCTCTACGTGGCCATCGCCGGATTCGTCGCCAACGCCGTCCTCAATGTCGGGCTCGTCTACGGCGCCGACCTGGGTATCGCCGGCTCCGCCTGGGGAACGGTCATCGCCCAGTGCGGCATGGCCGTGGTGTACCTCTGGGTGGTCGTCCGCGGAGCTCGACGCCACGGCGCCTCCCTGCGCCCCGACATTGCCGGGATCAAGGCGTCCGCTCAGGCCGGGGTACCCCTGCTGGTGCGCACCCTGTCCCTCCGGGCGATCCTCATGATCGCCACAGCCGTGGCCGCTCGACTCGGCGACGCCGACATAGCGGCCCACCAGATCATTCTGTCTCTGTGGAGTCTGCTGGCCTTCGCCCTCGATGCCATCGCCATCGCCGGGCAGGCCATCATCGGGCGCTACCTGGGAGCCGGTGACGCCCAAGGCGCCCGCGACGCCTGCCGCAGGATGGTGGAGTGGGGCATCGCGGTCGGGGTCGTACTCGGTCTGCTCGTGGTGCTGTCCCGCCCGGTGTTCCTGCCCCTGTTCACCGGTGATGCCACGGTCAAGGCCGCCGCTCTGCCCGCCCTGGTGATCGTGGCCGTGTCACAACCGGTCTGTGGAGTGGTCTTCGTCCTGGACGGCGTTCTCATGGGTGCGGGTGACGGCCCGTACCTCGCCTGGGCAATGCTGCTGACCCTGGCGGTCTTCACCCCTGCGGCGCTGCTCGTCCCGACGCTCGGCGGCGGGCTCACCGCCTTGTGGGCGGCCATGACGCTCATGATGACCATGCGGATGGCCACGCTGTGGCTGCGCACTCGATCAGGTCGTTGGGTCGTCACAGGCGCGACGCGCTGACCGTTTCACGTGAAACGCCGAGCTCACCGCAGAACAGAAACATGAGAAAGGGCCGCATCTCCCAGCCGGGAGATGCGGCCCCCGCTAGTGCCTCAGCGAGTGCAGGACTCAGGCCGCGACGACCTCGATGCTGACCTTGGCGTCAACCTCGGGGTGCAGACGCACGGACGTCTCGTGGGCGCCCAGGGTCTTGATCGGCGAGCCGAGCTCGATGCGGCGCTTGTCGACCTCGGGGCCACCGGCAGCCTTGATCGCCGAAGCGATGTCGGCCGGGGTGACGGAGCCGAAGAGACGACCGGCATCGCCCGAGCGGACGGCCAGGCGGACCTTCACACCCTCGAGCTGGGCCTTCACCTGGTTGGCCTGCTCGATGGTCTGGATCTCGTGGATCTTGCGAGCACGACGAATCTGCTCGACGTCCTTCTCGCCGCCCTTGGTCCAGCGGATCGCGAACTTCCGCGGGATCAGGTAGTTACGGGCGTAGCCGTCCTTGACATCGACGACGTCGCCCGCGGCACCGAGGCCGGAGACCTCGTGGGTGAGGATGATCTTCATGTTTCGGTCACCCTTCCCTTATCGCGCGGTGGAGGTGTAGGGCAGCAGTGCCATCTCACGGCTGTTCTTCACGGCCGTGGCGACGTCACGCTGGTGCTGCGTGCAGTTGCCGGTCACGCGGCGGGCACGGATCTTGCCGCGGTCGGAAATGAACTTCCGCAGCATGTTCGTGTCCTTGTAGTCCACGTACGTGACCTTGTCCTTGCAGAATGCGCAGACCTTCTTCTTCGGCTTGCGCACAGGCGGCTTCGCCATGATGTTTCTCCTGTGTGATCAAGAAGTGTGGGTACGGCCCACCTAGAAGGGGGGCTCGTCCGAGTAGCCGCCACCGCCGCCGGAGCCGCCGCCCCAGCCGCCGCCCTGGCCGCCACCGCCCTGGTTGCCACCGGCGGGAGCGCCGGTCGCCCACGGGTCGTCGGCCGGAGCGCCGCCGCCCTGCTGGCCACCGCCGGGGCCGCCGCCCCAGCCGCCGCCACCCTGGGCGCCACCGCCGCCGTAACCGCCCTGGCCGCCGCGGCCCTGGCCCGAGGTCTTGGTGACCTTGGCCGTGGCACTGCGCAGGCTGGCGCCGACCTCGTCGACATCCAGCTCGTAGACCGTGCGCTTGACGCCCTCACGGTCCTCGTAGGACCGCTGCTTCAGCCGGCCCTGCACGATGACGCGCATGCCTCGCTGGAGCGACTCGGCGACGTTCTCCGCCGCCTGGCGCCAGACCGAACAGGTCAGGAAGAGGCTTTCGCCGTCCTTCCACTCGTTCGTCTGGCGGTCGAAGGTGCGGGGAGTGGACGCGACACGGAACTTCGCGACGGCCGCACCGGACGGGGTGAAGCGCAGCTCGGGGTCGTCGACAAGATTGCCGATGACCGTGATGACGGTCTCGCCTGCCATGGGGGAACCTCTCGGCGGGTTTGCTGCTGGCTGCTTGTGCTACTCGGATCCCGAGATCGGCTGAGCGAAAGGGCTCAGTGGGTCTCGGGACGGAGGACCTTGGTCCGGAGGACCGACTCGTTCAGGTTCATCTGGCGGTCGAGCTCCTTGACGACCGCAGGCTCGGCCTGCAGGTCGATGACCGAGTAGATGCCCTCGGGCTTCTTCTTGATCTCGTACGAGAGACGACGACGGCCCCAGGTGTCGACCTTCTCGACCTTTCCGCCGCCATCACGGACGACGGAGAGGAAGTTCTCGATCAGCGGGGAGACAGCGCGCTCCTCGAGATCGGGGTCGAGGATGACCATCACCTCGTAGTGACGCATGTGGAACCCACCTCCTTTGGACTCAGCGGCCACGGTCGTTCCGTGGCAGGAGGGTTGCGATGCGTTGGCACCGGCATCTATGAGTAAACCAGGACCCACTGACAATCGGGCCTCCGAGGAGGGGGCCCGGCCGTGGAGGCAGCAGACACCAGTGCAGAAGGTACAGAGTACCCGCCCGTCCCCTTGCGGTTGAAATCCGCCGGTGAAGGGACACAATCGGTACTCAGCGGATGTGAAGGGCCAATGCGCACTCCCTTCGGCAGGAGGTTCCCCATGGCACAGATCATGCGATCCGCCAAGCCAAGGACCGGCTTGCTGGCCACCGACGGAAAACCGCACCCCCTCCAGGACACGCTGCTCGCCGTGACACTGGTGCTCGGAGTGCTCGCCCTCGTCACCGCCGGCTTCGAGGGGCTCCACATCCTGACCTCGTGGGCCGGACTGCTGGGAGTCCTGACCGGCGGGTACGGTCAGCTCATCTCCGAGACGACACGTGAGCGCTTCGGCCTGGTGCTGGGTCTCGGGGCCTGCGCGCTCGGCCTGTTCTTCGGCCTCCACAACGGCGGGCTGTTCGGCTGAGCCCCGGCCGCCGTCCTCCACCGGACAAGGCGCTTCCCCCCGTACGCCGGACGGGGCGCTCGCAGGGCGCAGTAGGCTTCGCGCGAGAGCCGGAGCCCCTGTACCCATGGGGACACACCAGCCCGAGGAGCGCCCCGAATGAGCCTGACCCTGAGGACCATCAGCCGCGAGCAGCATCTGGCCTACATCCAGAGCCTGCCGGCGGCGAGTCACATGCAGGTGCCGGCCTGGGCGGACGTGAAGGCGGAATGGCGCTCGGAGAACCTCGGCTGGTTCGACGACCGGACCGGTGAGCTGGTCGGCGCGGGTCTCGTGCTCTACCGGCAGCTGCCCAAGATCAAGCGCTACCTCGCCTACCTCCCCGAAGGCCCGGTCATCAACTGGTTCGCACCGAACCTCCAGGACTGGATCGAGCCGATGCTGGCGCACCTCAAGCAGCAGGGCGCCTTCTCGGTGAAGATGGGCCCGCCGGTGATCATCCGTCGCTGGGACGCCGCGTCCATCAAGAAGGGCATCCAGGACCCCGACGTCAAGCGCCTGCGCGACATAGAGGCCGACCACATCGAGCCGCGCGCCTTCGAGGTGGCCGACAAGCTGCGCCGCATGGGCTGGCAGCAGGGCGAGGACGGCGGCGCCGGCTTCGGTGACGTGCAGCCCCGGTACGTCTTCCAGGTGCCGCTGGCCAACCGCTCCCTGGAAGAGGTGCACAAGAACTTCAACCAGCTGTGGCGCCGCAACATCAAGAAGGCCGAGAAGGCCGGTGTCGAGGTGGTCCAGGGGGGCTACTACGACCTCGAGGAGTGGCAGCGCCTGTACGAGATCACGGCCGTGCGCGACCGCTTCCGGCCGCGTCCGCTCTCGTACTTCCAGCGCATGTGGGCCGCCCTCAACAACGAGGACCCCAACCGCATGCGGCTGTACTTCGCCCGGCACAACGGGGTGAACCTCTCGGCGGCGACCATGCTGGTCGTCGGCGGACACGTCTGGTACTCCTACGGCGCCTCCGACAACATCGGCCGTGAGGTCCGGCCCTCGAACGCGATGCAGTGGGCCATGCTGCGTGACGCCTACGCCCTGGGCGCCACCGTCTACGACCTGCGCGGTATCTCCGACTCCCTGGACGAGAGCGACCACCTCTTCGGCCTGATCCAGTTCAAGGTCGGCACGGGCGGGCAGGCGGCCGAGTACCTCGGCGAGTGGGACTTCCCGCTGAACAAGCTCCTCCACAAGGCGCTCGACATCTACATGTCGCGCCGCTGACCCCCGTCCCCGGCTCCAGTAGCGTCGGTAGCGGCACCGCAGCTCCGACCGTCCCTCCCACCTCTGACACACCGCAGCCACGAGAAAGGTCCCAGGTCCGGCCATGGCGCTCACGCTCTACGTCGACACCGCGCGCTGGCGGGCGCACCACAAGCACGTGCAGGAGCAGTTCCCCGGGCTGGTCCCGGTCTGCAAGGGCAACGGCTACGGCTTCGGCCACGAGCGGCTGGCGGAGGAGGCCACGCGGCTGGGGTCGGACGTGCTGGCCGTCGGCACGACCTATGAGGCCGCCCGGATCAAGGACTTCTTCGGTGGCGACCTGCTGGTGCTGACTCCGTACCGGCGTGGCGAGGAGCCCGTGCCGCTGCCCGACCGGGTCGTGCGCTCGGTGTCGTCCGTCGACGGCGTGTACGGCCTCGTGGGCGCGCGAGTGGTCATCGAGGTGATGTCCTCGATGAAGCGGCACGGCATCAGCGAGCAGGACCTGCCGCATCTGCACGCCGCCATAGAGAACGTCCGGCTGGAGGGCTTCGCCATCCATCTGCCGCTGGACCGCACCGACGGTTCGGACGCCGTCGAGGAGGTCATCGGCTGGATGGACCGGCTGCGCGCTGCCCGGCTGCCCCTGCACACGATGTTCGTCAGCCACCTCAAGGCAGAGGAACTCGCCCGGCTCCAGCAGCAGTTCCCTCAGACGCGTTTCCGGGCCCGGATCGGCACGCGCCTGTGGCTGGGGGACCACGACGCCACCGAGTACCGCGGCGCGGTCCTGGACGTCACGCGCGTGAGCAAGGGCGAGCGCTTCGGCTACTGGCAGCAGAAGGTGGCCTCCGACGGCTACCTCGTGGTCGTGGCGGGCGGAACGTCGCACGGCGTGGGTCTGGAGGCCCCGAAGGCGCTGCACGGCGTCATGCCGCGCGCCAAGGGTGTTGCCCGGGCCGGCCTCGCCACGGTCAACCGCAACCTCTCACCGTTCGTGTGGGGCGGCAAACAGCGCTGGTTCGCGGAGCCGCCGCACATGCAGGTGTCGATCCTTTTCGTGCCCTCGGACGCGCCGGAGCCCACGGTGGGTGACGAGTTGGTGGCCCATCTGCGACACACCACCACGCAGTTCGACCGGATCCTCGACCGCTAGCGGGCGGGCCGTACACGATGTCTCCGTGTACGGCCCGGCGCGCGTTCGCTCAGAGCGAACCACCTGTCTGCTGTCTCGTGCCCCACTTCACCGGTGGCCCTTCGAAGGGGGCCGCGGGCTGCTCGGTCCGAGCGGCGGGGCCCAGAACGAAGACGTCCTCCGCGCCGTCGAGCACACCACCCGACGGGTCGTCGTCGCCCGCCCGCCGGACCGGGTCCCGGTCCGGCATCAGGATGTCGCGCACGACCATGACGCACAGGAACAGCGTTCCCGCCAAGTGCGCACCGATGGCCCAGTGGTAGCCGTCCGTCGGCAGTCCCTTGTGGGCGTCGCCACTGGTCGTGTAGGCGAGATACATCCAGATGCCGAGGAAGTAGACCACCTCGCACGCCTGCCAGATCAGGAAGTCCCGCCACTTCGGCCGGGCCAGTGCGGCCAGCGGTACCAGCCACAGCACGTACTGCGGTGAGTAGACCTTGTTGGTGAGGATGAACGCCGCGACGATCAGGAAGGCGAGCTGGGTGAACCGCGGACGCCGGGGGGCGGTCAGCGTGAGCGCCGCGATGGCGCCGCAGCACAGCAGCATCAGGAGCGTGGCGAGCGTGTTGACGGTCTCGGTGCTGGGCGGGTCGTCGGAGTTGTGCGTCAGGATCAGCCAGAAGGACCCGAAGTCGACGCCCCGTTCCTGACTGAACGTGTAGAACTTCGACCATCCGTCGAAGGCGAAGAGCATGACCGGCAGGTTCACCACGAGCCAGGCGACGGCCGCGCCCCCCAGCCCCTTGCCGAACTCCCGCCATTTGCCCGCACGCCAGCACAGCACGAGAAGCGGGCCGAGAATCAGGAAGGGGTAGAGCTTGGCGGCCGTGGCCAGGCCCAGCAGAACACCGAAGGCCAGTGAACGTCCCCGCGACCACATCAGGATCGCGGCGGACGTCAGGGCGACCGCGAGAAGGTCCCAGTTGACGGTGGCGGTGAGCGCGAGAGCGGGCGCGAGCGCCACCAGCAAGCCGTCCCAGGGGCGCCGGGTGTGCGTGCGGGTCACGCAGACGGCGATGACGGACGCGCACACCATGAGCATCCCGGCGTTGACCATCCAGTACCACTGCTCCTGGTCCTGGATCGTGCCGCTGCCGGGGGTGAGCCAGGTCGCGACCTCCATGAACACGCCGGTCAGCACGGGGTACTCGAGGTACTCCATGTCGCCGGGGAGCTTGTCGAAGTACGGCACGAGCCCATCGGCGAACCCGCGTCCCTGATAGAGGTGCGGAATATCCGAGTAGCAGGCATGTGTGTACTGAGAGCTGGCACCGAAGAACCAGGCCCCGTTGTAGCAGGGCGCCTTCTGGACCAGGCCGAGGACGAACATGCCGATCGCCACGAGCGCGATCACCCGCACGGGGGTCCACCAGGACGTGCCGAGCAGGGCGCGTCGGCCGATCGGGCCTCCGATCAGCTCGCTGCCGGCCGCAGCAACCGTGTCCTCTTCGGTCGGCTGCACCGGATCCGGCTCGTGCGCGGTCGCTGGCGTCGATTCTGCACTGGGCATGGGCACATCCTGCCGTACGAGCGTGGGAATACGCCGGGGCCGCCGCACCCTCTCTGGGTGCGGCGGCCCCTGTTTCACGTGGAACCTGCGGGTGTTTCACGTGAAACGCGTATGTCGGGTTCTGCGACGGCTAACCGTTCGGGCCGGCGATGAAGCCGCCACCATTCTGGTTGCCTCTGCTGTCGTCCTCTTCCCCTGACCCACTGGGCGAGATGGAAGGTGACGGACTGCCCTCCGGACCACCGATTTCGTTGCCGGCGTTCTCATGACCGCCGTTCTCCTGCCCGCCTTCGCAGTTCCAGTCGAAGACGTCACAGGTGTCGCTCGCCGACGGCGAGGGGGTGATCGCACTGTGACTGGGTGACGGCGTCGGGGAGGGAGACGTCTCTTCCTCTTCCTTCTCCGTCTTGGAGGGCGAGGGAGTCGGGCTCGGCGGCGGGGCGTCGTTGATGACCTCGCCGATGGGCTCGGGCTTCGGGAACTTCTCCGGCTTCGTGTCCTTCAGTGCGTCTTCCATGTAGTCCCGCCAGATGTGGGACGGGAAGGACGCACCGTGGATCTCCTCCTCGCCACCCGTTCCGTACATCTCCAGGAACGTGCGGTTCTTGATGGTCTCGTCGTCCGGGTAGCGGAACATGCTGATCGCCGTCGAGAGCTGCGGGGTGTAGCCGACGAACCAGGCGGACTTGTTGCCGTCCGTGGTACCGGTCTTACCGGCCACCTCACGGCCGGGAAGCTGGGCGTTGGTACCCGTTCCCTCTTCGACGACGGTCTTCAGGACATCCGTGACGTTGTCCGCGACCTTGGCGGTGAACGCCTGCTTGGTCTTGACCGTGTGCGTGTAGACCGTGCCGTCCTTGTTCGTCACCTTGGTGACGGAGTACGGATCGCGCTGCTTGCCGCTCTCCGCGAAGGTGGCGTACGTGCCCGCCATACGGATGGCACTCGGGTCCGAGACCCCGATGGAGAACGACGGGTAGCCGGAGCCCGCCAGGCTGCCCTCCAGGAGCCCCGCGTCGATGGCGGCCTCCTTCACCTTGTCCAGGCCGACGTCCATGCCGAGCTGCACGAAGGCGGAGTTCACGGACTCCCGCATGGCCACGCGAAGATCGATCTTGTAGTCCGGCGCCTCACCGACCGACTCCTTGCCGTCGTTCTCCTGGCGCCACTGCTCGCCCTTCTCGTTCTGCCAGACCGACCCGTCGTAGTTGTTGATCTTGAGGTTGTTCTGGCCGCTGTAGAGGCTCTTCGGGGAGACGATGGTGCGTTCCTCCAGGGGCTGGACCTCAGCGCCCTTGGGATCGCGCACACCCCACTTCATCGCCGCCGCGAGCACGAACGGCTTGAACGTCGAACCGACCTGGGCGCCGGTCACGTCGGCATTGTTGGTGAAGTGCTTGGTCGCGTCCTGTCCGCCGTAGATGGCCTTGATGGCACCCGTCTCGGGATCCACGGACGCCCCGCCGAACTGCACGTGGGTGTCCGTCTTGGGACGCTTCTCGGGGTCGATGTTCTTCTTGTAGACCTTGTTGACCGCGGCTTCGAGCTCATCGACCTTCTTCTTCTCGAAGGTCGTGTAGATCGAGTACCCGCCCTGTTCCAGCTGCTTCTGTGTGACCTTGCCGGTCTTGATCACGGAAGCCTTGGCCAGGTCCACGAGATAGCCGATCTGGCCGCCCAGCTGGGTGTTCGACCGCGGGTTCTCCCACTTGGGAAGATCGGTGTACTTGGCCCGTTCCTCCTGGCTGAGGTGCCCGTAGTCCACCATCTTGTCGAGCGTGTCCTGCATCTGCCTCCTGGCACGCTCGCTGTTGGCCTTCGGAGTCGCCGCCGCGTCGATCGAGGTCGCGCCCGCCGGGTCGTAGTACGTGGCGCCCTTGAGCATCGCCGACAGGAAGGCACACTGTCCCGCGTTGAGGTCGACGGCATCCACGTTGAAGTACGCCCGCGAGGCCGCCTGGATCCCATAGGCACCGCGTCCGTAGTACGCGGAGTTCAGATAGCCCTCGAGGATCTTGTCCTTCTTCACCTCGGCACCGACCTTGATCGAGACGAAGATCTCCTTCACCTTGCGGGAGATCGTCTGCGACTGGTCGTTGAGCATCGCGTTCTTCACGTACTGCTGGGTGATGGTGGAACCACCCTGCGTGTCGCCGCCCTTGGCCATGTTGAGCACGGCCCGGGCGATGCCCTTGGGGTCGATGCCGCTGTCCGAGTAGAAGGTCTTGTTCTCCTGGGAGATGACGGCGTTGCGCATGTCCTTGGGGATCTGCGCGAGATTGACGCTCTGGCGGTTGCGCTCACCGCCCGTGGCGACCATCTGGCTGCCGTCGGCCCAGTAGTAGACGTTGTTCTGCGCCGTGGCGGTCTCGCTGACGACGGGGACCTTCACCATGGCGTAGGCAAGTCCCGCGGCGGCGACCATGGTGCCGAAGAACGCGATGCACAGTCCCGAGACGAGTTTCCACGAGGGCACCCAGCGGTACCACCCGTCCTTGTCGCGACGCGGGTAGTCGATCATCCGCTTCTTTCCGGACGGTGCCACGCGCCCCCGTCCGGCCCCTGCCGGACCGCCGGGAGCGGCCCGCCGGCCTCCGCGGCCCGGCTCGGCCGCTCTGCGGCGACCGCCTCCGCTCCGCTGTGCCGCGCGCCGTGCCCCGGCGCGGCTCCCGTACGAACGCTCCTCGTCCTCCGGGCCGTACGAGCCGGACGGAGACCCTGTGGCGCCCCGCGGTGCCGCGCGGCGGCCGGAGAACGAGCCGGACTGGCCTCGTCGGGCCGCGGCACGTCCGCCTCCCTGCGGC
Organism: Streptomyces sp. AC627_RSS907; assembly: GCF_019049165.1. Classification (NCBI taxonomy): domain Bacteria; kingdom Bacillati; phylum Actinomycetota; class Actinomycetes; order Kitasatosporales; family Streptomycetaceae; genus Streptomyces; species Streptomyces sp. AC627_RSS907. Next base: position 23,929 of record NZ_JAGMUE010000051.1, on the reverse strand, counting down.
GGCGGTTTGCGACGGTGCTCGCTCATCGAACGACTACTCCTCGGGCAGGCGCACCTTTGCGCGCCTGGAAAAGGCGGCTGGTTTCCGGTCCCCCCGAAGTACGGATGCGGCCCCTCCCGCATTCACCCGTACTGCACCGGGGACAGGGACGCCCCCCGGCGTCACTCGGTTCCCGGTGGTCTGCATGGCGCACAGACTACGCACCGCCAAAACCCCCGAGCTCCGAAGTTCACCTCAAATCAGGCAACTTGCTCGCGATGAGACCCTGATGTGATCCCGTTCACCCACGCCCCTCTTGTCGCATGCGGAAGGTCGTTCTATCGTCGTGATGTATCGAGTCGATACATCAGCGCGGCATAAGGACGAGAGGAGGCGACGATGAGCCGACGTTCCGGCATCCTCGAGTTCGCCGTACTCGGCCTGCTCCGCGAGTCCCCGATGCATGGCTATGAGCTGCGCAAACGACTCAACACATCGCTGGGTGTGTTCCGGGCGTTCAGCTACGGGACGCTCTATCCCTGCCTCAAGACGCTGGTCGCCAACGGCTGGTTGATCGAGGAACCGGGGAACGTCGGCGAGGCCGCCGCATCCCTCACGGGACGCCGCGCCAAGATCGTCTACCGGTTGACGGCCGACGGCAAGGAACACTTCGAGCAGCTCCTCTCCCAGACGGGCCCGGACGCGTACGAGGACGAGACCTTCGCCGCTCGCTTCGCGTTCTTCGGACAGACGTCGCGCGACGTACGCATGCGCGTGCTCGAGGGCCGGCGCAGCCGACTGGAGGAGCGCCTGGAGAAGATGCGGGCCTCCCTGGCCCGCACCCGGGAGCGACTCGACGACTACACGCTTGAGCTCCAGCGCCACGGAATGGAGTCCGTGGAGCGCGAGGTGCGCTGGCTGAACGAGCTCATCGAGAGCGAGCGGGCGGGGCGGGACCTGCGGGGTTCCGCCCCGGAGGGGACCGCTCAACAGGACACGACATCTGGAGCGACGGGCGGCCTGCCCCGGTCCGGGGACGATCCCCGGCCGGATACGCCCGGCGACACCGCCACGTGAGAGCCCAGTCAGGGCCTCACTCGTACACACAGGGAGCAACCGGAATGGGTTCGGTTCGCGTAGCCATCGTCGGTGTGGGCAACTGCGCCGCATCGCTGGTGCAGGGCGTCGAGTACTACAAGGACGCCGACCCGGCGGCCAAGGTCCCGGGCCTGATGCACGTCCAGTTCGGCGACTACCACGTCCGTGACATCGAGTTCGTCGCCGCCTTCGACGTGGACGCCAAGAAGGTCGGCCTGGACCTCGCGGACGCCATCGGCGCCTCCGAGAACAACACCATCAAGATCTGTGACGTGCCGAACAGCGGCGTCCAGGTCCAGCGCGGCCACACCCTCGACGGTCTCGGCAAGTACTACCGCGAGACCATCGAGGAGTCCGCCGAGGAGCCGGTCGACGTCGTCCAGGTCCTCAAGGACAAGCAGGTCGACGTCCTCGTCTGCTACCTGCCCGTCGGTTCCGAGGACGCGGCGAAGTACTACGCCCAGTGCGCCATCGACGCCAAGGTCGCTTTCGTCAACGCCCTCCCGGTCTTCATCGCCGGCACCAAGGAGTGGGCGGACAAGTTCACCGAGGCGGGTGTCCCGATCGTCGGCGACGACATCAAGTCGCAGGTCGGCGCCACCATCACGCACCGCGTCATGGCGAAGCTGTTCGAGGACCGGGGCGTCGTCCTGGACCGCACGATGCAGCTGAACGTCGGCGGCAACATGGACTTCAAGAACATGCTCGAGCGTGAGCGCCTGGAGTCCAAGAAGATCTCCAAGACGCAGGCCGTCACCTCCCAGATCCCCGACCGGGACATGGGCGAGAAGAACGTCCACATCGGTCCGTCCGACTACGTCGCCTGGCTGGACGACCGCAAGTGGGCCTACGTCCGCCTCGAGGGCCGCGCGTTCGGTGACGTCCCGCTGAACCTGGAGTACAAGCTCGAGGTCTGGGACTCCCCGAACTCCGCGGGTGTCATCATCGACGCCCTGCGCGCCGCCAAGATCGCCAAGGACCGCGGCATCGGCGGTCCGATCCTGTCGGCGTCGAGCTACTTCATGAAGTCCCCGCCGGTCCAGTACTTCGACGACGAGGCCCGCGCCAACGTCGAGAAGTTCATCGCCGGCGAGGTCGAGCGCTGACGAAGGCGGACTCCGGTCCGTCGGAGGTCCCCGGGTCACAGGACCCGGGGACCTTTCCCGTATGTGAGGCTGTGCCCCATGGCCGTCGTCCGTGACCTGCGCGTCCTGCTGCGTCTGAAGGGTTTTCGGCGCCTGCTCGCCGTACGCCTGCTCTCCCAGGGCGCCGACGGCGTCTACCAGGTCGCGCTCGCCGCGTACGTCGTCTTCTCCCCGGAGAAACAGACCTCACCCGCCGCGATCGCCTCCGCCATGGCCGTCCTGCTGCTTCCCTACTCCCTGGTGGGACCCTTCGCCGGTGTCCTGCTGGACCGGTGGCGCCGTCGCCAGGTCTTTCTGTACGGCAACCTGCTGCGCGCCGTGCTGGCCGCGGTGACGGCCGTGCTGATGGCCGCCTCCGTCCCGGACTGGCTCTTCTACGTCTCCGCGCTCTGTGTCACCGCCGTCAACCGCTTCGTCCTCGCGGGCCTGTCCGCCGCACTGCCGCGCGTGGTCGACGCCGAGCGCCTGGTGGTCGCCAACTCGCTCTCCCCGACCGCCGGCACCCTGGCCGCGACGGCGGGCGGCGGCCTCGCCTTCGTCGTACGCCTCGTGATCGCGGACTCCGATGCCGCCGTGGTCCTGCTCGGCGCCGCCCTGTACCTGTGCGGCGCGCTGGCGTCGCTGCGCATCGCCGTGGAACTGCTGGGTCCCGATCAGGCGCGCGTGCCGCCACGACTGACCTCGGCGCTCGTCGGCACGGCCCGCGACCTGGTGGCGGGGATACGTCATCTCGCCGCACCGGCACGGCGGGAAGCGGCGTGGTCGCTCGCCGGCATGACACTGATGCGGTTCTGCTACGGCGCCCTGCTGGTCATGCTGCTGATGCTGTGCCGGTACGCCCTGACCTCGGACACCAACGAAGGGCTGGCGCTGCTGGGGCTGGCGCTGGGTGTCTCAGGAGCCGGATTCTTCGCGGCGGCGGTGATCACTCCCTGGGCGGCGGGACGGTTCGGACCCGGCCGGTGGATGGCCGTGTGCGCGGGGGCCGCCGCGGTCCTGGTGCCGGCTCTCGGCCTGCCGTTCGCCACCGTGCCGCTGCTCTGTGCGGCGTTCGTCCTGGGCCTGACGACACAGGGGGCGAAGATCGCGACCGACACGGTCGTGCAATCCTCGGTCGACGACGCCTACCGTGGCCGGATCTTTTCCGTCTATGACGTGCTCTTCAACGTCGCTTTCGTCGGAGCCGCCGGAGTGGCCGCGCTGATGCTGCCTCCTGACGGCCGGTCCGTGGCACTGGTCGTGACGATCGCGGTGGGCTACGGGGCGGTTGCGACGGCTATGGCCCGGTTTGAACGCCAGTAAGTGTCACATCAATGCCACAGAGCCCCACAGGGCTACAGAGTTGTCAGTGGGGCCCGGTAGCTTACGTGCGTCTTATTCGCGTCATGTTCGCGACACGCACCTATGCTTGAGGGGGACCCCCAGTGACTACTCCGCCGCCCCAGGGCAATCCATTCGCCCAGGGCCAGCCGCAGGCCATGCAGCAGCCGCAGGGGCAGAACCCCTTCGCCCAGGGACAGCCGGGCTTCCCGCAGCAGCCCGGTCAGCCCGGATTTCCCCAGCAGGGTGCGCCGTACGCGCCGGTTCCGCCGCAGCCGGCCCGCCGTAAGCCGAGCTTCAAGACGATCAAGAACATCGTCATCGCCGTGGTCGTCATCGGCGTGGCCGTCGGCGGTTACATCGCCAGCCGGGACGACGCCGACCAGGCCGGCGTGGGCGACTGTCTGAAGGCCGCGTCCTCGTCTTCCGATCGCATGGAGGTCGTGGACTGCTCGTCCTCCGAGGCAGAGGGCAAGGTCCTCAAGAAGGTGAAGGGCCACTTCACGTCCGTCACCGCGGAGACCGAGTGCCGCAAGGTCGACGGAGCCATGGGGTTCTACGCCGAGACCGGCGACGGAGAAGAGTTCCTGCTCTGCTTCGGCAAGGTCTGATCGGTCGGTCTCTCCCGGCCCGCAACACACAGGGCGGCGTCATGTTTCACGTGAAACATGACGCCGCCCTGCCGGAAAGACCTGTCCCGGAAGCCCCTACCGCATGACAATCACGCTGATTCCGCGCACTGCCCCCACCATTCCCTGAGGGCCGCCACCGCCGCGTCGAGCTCCATCGGCCCGTTCTCCAGGCGGAGCTCCAGCATGTGCTTGTAGGCCTGGCCGACGGTCGGCCCGGGGCCGATGCCGAGGATCTCCATGATCTGGTTGCCGTCCAGGTCCGGGCGGATCGCGTCCAGCTCCTCCTGCTGCTGAAGCTGCGCGATCCGCTCCTCCAGCCCGTCGTAGGCCCGCGAGAGCGCCAAGGCCTTGCGCTTGTTGCGGGTCGTGCAGTCCGAGCGGGTCAGCTTGTGGAGCCGGCCGAGCTGAGGACCGGCGTCCCGGACATAGCGGCGGACCGCGGAGTCCGTCCACTCGCCCGTGCCGTAACCATGGAAGCGCAGGTGCAGTTCGACCAGGCGCGAGACGTCCTTCACCAGCTCATTGGGGTACTTCAACGCGGTCATGCGCTTCTTCGTCATCTTGGCTCCGACCACTTCGTGGTGGTGGAACGAGACTCGCCCGTCCTTCTCGAAGCGACGTGTGCGCGGCTTGCCGATGTCGTGCAGCAGGGCGGCCAGGCGGAGGGTCAGGTCGGGGCCCTCGCTCTCCAGGGCCATCGCCTGCTCCAGAACGATGAGCGTGTGGTCGTAGACGTCCTTGTGCCGGTGGTGCTCGTCCCGCTCCAGCCGCAGGGCCGGTAGCTCGGGCAGGACCCGATCGGCGAGGCCGGTGTCCACCAGCAGGGTCAGTCCCTTGCGCGGGTGCGAGGAGAGGACGAGCTTGTTCAGCTCATCCCGGACCCGCTCGGCCGAGACGATGTCGATGCGCCCGGCCATGTCCTTCATCGCACCGACGACATCGGGAGCCACCTCGAAGTCGAGCTGCGCGGCAAACCGTGCGGCCCGCATCATCCGGAGCGGATCGTCCGAGAAGGACTCCTCAGGAGTTCCCGGAGTACGCAGCAGCCGGGCCGCGAGGTCGTCGAGCCCTCCGTGCGGATCGATGAACTCCTTCTCCGGCAACGCCAGGGCCATGGCGTTCACGGTGAAGTCCCGACGGACGAGGTCCTCCTCGATGGAGTCGCCGTAGGACACCTCGGGCTTGCGCGAGGTGCGGTCGTAGGCCTCCGACCGGTAGGTGGTCACCTCGATCTGGTAGCCGTCCTTCTGCGCCCCGACCGTGCCGAAGGCGATCCCGACCTCCCAGACGGCGTCCGCCCACGGCCGCACGATCTTCAGGACGTCCTGCGGGCGGGCGTCGGTCGTGAAGTCCAGGTCGTTGCCGAGCCGGCCGAGCAACGCGTCCCGGACCGAGCCGCCGACCAGGGCGAGAGAGAACCCGGCCTCCTGGAAGCGGCGGGCGAGGTCGTCGGCGACAGGCGCCACCCGCAGCGGTTCACTCACCGCACGGCGCTGCGCCTGACTCGGGGCACTGGGGTTGACTTCGTTGGCGTTCGGCACAACAGAACAGGGTACGTGGCCCACGCCGACACCGACGCCCTCATTGATCACCCACCGGATCCCTTCCTTTTCCACCGCCCTTTATAGGCGCACATACAGGACAGTCCCGTTCGCCACCGGATCTTGTGACGTACGCCGTGGCACTTCACTTCGGCGCGCATCGTTACCATGCGTGGACGCACATTCCGACGACCACTGACGACGACGAGGGACGGGCGAGCGCGTGGCCGAGGCGGCAGACTTCCAGGGGACCAGTCCCTCACCTGCCCGCCGGTGGCTACGGCGCACCACGGCGCTGATCGCCGGGGCGCCCCTGCTGGCCGGCCTGCTCCAGCTGCCGGCCGCGGGCCCGGCACACGCCGACGTGCCGTCCTCCGCCAAGGCCGCCTCCGACCCAGGCTCGGTGGCTGTCGCCATCGACTCGCTCACCCCCGCCGCCCCCACGGACGGGGACACGGTCACCGTGTCCGGCACCGTCACCAACCACGGCAAGCAGACGGTCACCGACGCCCACGTGCGCCTGCGCCCGGGCGCCGAGGTCAACACCCGCTCGGCCGTCGACGAGATCGCCAAGAACAGCGACGATCTCCAGGAGGCCATCGGCCCGGAGATCGACGACAAGTACACCGAGAAGTTCTCGAAGCTGACCCCCGGCGTCGCCGAGCACTTCAACATCTCCGTTCCCGTCGACGATCTCGACCTCGGTGAGGACGGCGTCTACGAATTCGCCGTCTCGCTCTCCGGGCAGACCTCCTCCCAGCCGTGGGAACGGATTCTCGGTATCCAGCGCACCTTCCTGCCGTGGCAGCCCCGAGCGGCCGACCCCAGGACGAAGACGACGGCTCTGTGGCCCCTCGTCTCGACCACGCACATGGCCGCCGAGACGGGCCCGAACGAAGAGCAGACACCGGTCTTCCTCAACGACGACCTGGCCAAGGAGATCTCCCCCGGAGGCCGCCTGAACCAGATGGTGACGCTGGGCAAGGAACTCGACGTCACCTGGGTGGTCGACCCGGACCTCCTCGCCTCCGTCGACGCGATGACGGGCAGCTATCGCGTCCGGGACGGGGACACGACCACCGCCGGCGCCCACCAGGCGGTCGCCAAGCAGTGGCTCGCCGACCTGCAGGACGCGGTGGCCGACAAGGAGGTCGTCGCCCTTCCCTTTGCCGACCCGGACCTGGCGTCCCTCGCCCACAACGGCACGGACGTCACCGGCTCACTGAGCCAGTTGAAGGACGCCACGGACGTCATCACCAACACGGTCGAGCCGATCCTTCACGTGAAACCGAGCACCGACTTCGCCTGGCCCGTCAACGGCGCCGTCGACCGGTCGATCGTCAAGGTCGCCACGTCCGCCGGCGCCGACAAGGTGATCGCTCGCAGCGACAGCCTCCAGGAGACCCACGGCCTGCCGTACACCCCCTCCGCGGCCCGCCCCATCGGAGGCGGCACGACGGCCGTCGTCGCCGACGCCCGGCTGTCCACGGCGTTCGAGGGCGACCTGACGAAGGCCTCCGCGTCCACGCTCGCGGTGCAGCGGTTCCTCGCCCAGAGCCTCGCCCTCAGCCAGCAGACCAGCAAGCAGCGCAGCGTCGTCATCGCCCCGCAACGCACACCGTCCGGCAGCCAGGCACGAGCCATGGCCGAGGCGCTGAGGGCGCTCCAGGGCGGCGCCTGGTCCCAGTCCCAGAAGCTGGCGGCCGCCGCGGCGGCCAAGCCGGACCCCGATGCCACCACGAAGGTGCCGAGGGCCTCCTCGTACCCCTCGGCACTGCGCAAGAAGGAACTGCCCCGGTCTGCGTTCGAGCAGATCGCGCAGACACAGGACAAGCTCGCCAAGTTCCAGGTGGTTCTGTCGAACCCGTCCCGGGTGGTGACCCCCTTCGGGCGCGCCCTGAACCGCAACATGTCCGCGTCGTGGCGGGGCCGGGCAGCCGAGGCGGAGTCGTTCCGCGCGGGTGTGCAGTCGTACCTCGACGGGCTGACCGGACGGGTCAGACTGATCGACAAGTCGGAGACGAAGCTCTCCGGCCGCAGCGCCACGATTCCCGTGACGGTGCAGAACAACCTCGTGCAGGACGTCGGTCCCCTGGTCCTGCGGCTCACCTCCACGAATCCGACACGTCTCGAGATCGACGGCGCCGCCTACCAGGAACAGCCGGTCTCCGTCTCCGGCGGCCACAGCCAGTCGGTGAAGTTCACCACGTCTGCCAACGCCAACGGCCGGGCTGCGGTGATCGCCCAGCTGTACACCACGGACGGACGGAAGTACGGCGACCCCGTCACCTTCGACGTGAAGGTCACCGAGATCACGGCCACCGTGATGCTCGTCATCGGCGGCGGTGTCCTGCTGCTCGTCCTCGCCGGCTTCCGGATGTACACGCAGCGCAAACGGGCCGCCGGCCGGGAATCCGAGAAGAGCGAAACCGACGAGACGCGGGACGCCGAGAACCCCGAGGACGCCCCGAAGAACCCCGAAAGCTCCGACGAACGTCCCAAGGAGGAGTCCGAGGCGCACCCCCGGGCAAGCGCCCCGGAGCAGCCGAGTGACCCGACACCGGACACCGCAGCGGAAGACGGCGACCCGTCCGGCACGGGTGAGAGAGTGGACCGTTGAGGATGTCGTGGCCGGTCGGCCCGGGACGATGAGGTGGGGTAACCATGAACGCGCCGTACGACGGTGACCGCGGTCAGGCCGTGGACGGCTCGGGCCACCCCGAGGGTCCGCCGCCCGACACCAGCCGGACGCCGCCGGAGCCGCCCGCGGACATGTACCTCCAGGACGCCTACGACCAGGATCCCTACCGGGCGCAGGACCTCTCCGCCCAGGACCCGGTCTCCGAGGCGCTCTACGACCGGGCCGCGCACCCCCCGCCACCGCCGGGCACGTACCCGCAGCAGCAGCCGCTGTACTCCCAGCCGCCCCCGTCTCCCTACGCCCCCGACCCGCGCGTCTGGGCCCAGCCCCCGGCGCCCGAACCGGAGGGCCCGACCCAGTACCTGCCGTACGGCGACGACCCGAGGACGACGCAGTTCGTCGGCGTGGACGACCTGGTCACCCAGGCCGGCGAGCAGCGCCATGAGCCCGACGCCTTCGCCCACCTGTTCCGGGACCAGCAGCAGGCCGGCGGGCACCCCTCGTACGACGACCACGCGTCCGTACCCACCCCCGCCCCGGCACCTGGGCAGTACGGCGGGACACCGGGGCCGGGACAGTACGGCGGGGCACCCGGGACCGACCAGTACGGCGGCACCCACGGCCCCGATCAGTACGGTGGCACCCACGGACCCGCCCCGTACGGACACGCACCGGCCCCCGGCCAGTACGTCCAGTACGGCGACGGTCCCGCTCCGGCACCCGGGCAGTACGGAGGAGAACCCGCTCCGACCCCCGGGCAGTACGCCGCGCCCGCGCCCGGCCAGTACGCGGTGGCTCCCACCCCGGAAGCGGCCGAGGCCCCCCTCCAGGAGCCCGAGCCCGTCCCGGCTGCCGCACCGGCCGCCGCGTCCAAGAAGGGCGGGCGTGCGGGGGGCCTGCTCAAGTCGAGCGCCGTGATGGCGGCGGGCACGATGGTCTCTCGGCTGACCGGGTTCATCCGTTCCGCGATGATCGTCTCCGCGCTGGGGCTCGCGTTGCTGGGCGAGTCCTTCCAGATCGCCTATCAGCTGCCGACGATGATCTACATCCTGACGGTCGGCGGCGGCCTCAACTCGGTGTTCGTTCCGCAGCTCGTCCGCGCCATGAAGGAGGACAAGGACGGTGGGGAGGCCTACGCCAACCGGCTCCTGACCCTGGTCATGGTGGCCCTCGGCGCCCTTACCGCCCTGGGAATGCTGGCGGCCCCACTGCTGGTTCGCGCCCTGTCGAACCCCGTCGCCACGAACCCCGCGGCCAACGAGACGGCCATCACCTTCACCCGGTACTTCCTGCCGTCCATCTTCTTCATGGGCGTCCATGTGGTGATGGGGCAGATCCTCAATGCCCGCGGCCGGTTCGGCGCGATGATGTGGACCCCGGTACTGAACAACATCGTCATCATCGTCACGCTCGGCATGTTCCTCTGGGTCTACGGAACCGCCGCCGACTCCGGTATGACGGTCGAGAGCATCCCGCCGGAGGGCGAGCGACTCCTCGGCGTCGGGATCCTCCTCGGCCTCGTGGTCCAGGCCCTGGCGATGATCCCCTACCTGCGCGAGACCGGGTTCAAGCTGAGGCTGCGGTTCGACTGGAAGGGCCACGGCCTCGGCAAGGCCGCGATGCTCGCCAAGTGGACGATCCTTTTCGTTCTCGCCAACCAGGCGGGCGCCCTCGTCGTCATCCAGTTGGCCACCGCCTCGGTCACGGACACCGACCTCCCCGGCACCGGTTACAGCGCCTACGCCAACGCCCAGCTGATCTGGGGCCTGCCGCAGGCCATCATCACCGTCTCCCTGATGGCCGCGCTGTTGCCCCGCATCTCCCGCTCGGCAGCCGAGGAGGACGGTGGCGCGGTCCGCGACGACATCTCGCAGGGCCTGCGCACGACGGCCGTCGCGATCGTTCCGGTCGCCTTCGGCTTCGTCTCCCTCGGCATCCCGATGTGCACGCTGATCTTCGGCTCCTCGGGTATCGGCGCGGCCACCAACATGGGCTACATGCTCATGGCCTTCGGCCTCGGCCTCATCCCGTACTCCGTGCAGTACGTCGTCCTCCGCGCCTTCTACGCCTACGAGGACACCCGGACGCCCTTCTACAACACCGTCATCGTGGCCGTGGTCAACGCCGCCGCCTCGGGGCTCTGTTATTTCCTGCTCCCGGCCCGCTGGGCCGTCGTCGGCATGGCCGCCTCCTACGGTCTGGCCTACGTGATCGGGGTGGGCGTCGCCTGGCGCAGGCTGCGCAAGCGGCTCGGCGGAGACCTGGACGGTGCCCGGGTGCTGCGGACATACGCCCGCCTGTGCATCGCGTCCGTCCCCGCCGCGCTGCTCAGCGGAGCGGCCTGCTACGGAGTCAGCCGCGCGCTCGGCCAGGGTGTCGTCGGGTCGTTCGCCGCGCTGCTGGCCGGCGGGGCTCTGCTGTTCGGTGTCTTCTTCGTCGCCGCCCGTCGGATGCGCATCGAAGAGGTCAACTCGCTGGTCGGCATGGTGCGCGGACGCCTGGGACGCTGAGGCCGGGGGTAGGCGCACAACCATCGTCCGCCGCCGTGTGTCGTGCATAGCGGCGGACTGTGGGCACAATTGGGTTCGGCGTCGGACTGCGCGCAGCGGAAGTCGGCCGGCGTGCATCGAAGGGGAGGCAGGAACGACGGTGGCGGAACGGAGCACAGCTGCCGTCGACGTGGCAGACAACAGCGGTGACGAGCCGCTGACCGCACAGGCGGACCAGTCCACGGCCGACGGGGTGGCCAACAACCGGGAGCGGGACACGGACAGCGACGAGGCACAGGGGAACCCCACGAGCGAGGAATCCGGCAAGGCCTCGCCTCCCGAACTGCACAGCGGGCACAAGCTCGCCAGACGCTACCGCCTCGAGGAGTGCGTCACCCGTCTGGACGGCTTCAGCAGCTGGCGGGCCGTCGACGAGAAGCTGCGCCGGGCCGTCGGAGTCCACCTTCTTCCGGCGGACCACACCCGGGCGCGTTCCGTACTGGCCGCGGCACGCTCCTCCGCGCTTCTCGGTGACCCCCGCTTCGTCCAGGTCCTCGACGCCGTGGAGGACAACGACCTCGTCTACGTCGTGCACGAGTGGCTCCCCGACGCCACCGAGCTGACCGCCCTCCTCGCCACCGGCCCCCTGGAGGCGTACGACGCCTACCAGATGGTCAGCCAGGTCGCCTCAGCCATGGCCGCGGCCCACCGCGAGGGCCTCTCCCACCTGCGTCTCAACCCCAACGCGGTGCTGCGTACGTCCACGGGTCAGTGGAGGATCCGCGGGCTCGCCGTCAACGCAGCGCTGCGCGGCATCAGTTCCGACACTCCGCAGCGCACCGACACCGAGGCCATCGGCGCCCTGCTGTACGCCACACTCACCCAGCGCTGGCCGTACGAGAGCGACGCCCACGGCCTGGCCGGTCTCCCCAAGGACCTCGGTCTGATCCCGCCGGACCAGGTACGCGCAGGTGTCCACCGCGGCCTGTCCGAGCTCGCCATGCGGGCGCTCGCCAACGACGGCGCCACCGCCTCCCGCCACGAGTCCCCGTGCACCACGCCGGAGGAACTGGTGAAGGCGATCGGCGAGATGCCCCGCATCCGCCCACCGGAGCCGGCGTACACCGCACCGCCCGCGTACCAGCGCACGTCGTACCAGAAGGGCACGTACGGCCGTCCGGCACCGCACCCCGGGGTCACCCAGCCGGTGCCGGCCCCGCCGCCCCCGCTGCAGAGCCGCACCGGCAAGGCGCTGAAGTGGACCGTCTCCGCCCTGCTGATCGCCGCACTCGGCCTGGGCAGCTGGCAGCTGGCGGACGCCCTCATGGAGCGGGGCGGCAAGGCCGACGACCAGAACCAGACACAGACGACGGACAGCAACGACAAGAGCGAAGAGCAGCCCAAGCCCGTCAAGCCGATCAGTGTCCAGGACGCCCGGGAGTACGTCGCCAGTGGCGAGGCCCAGGCACCACAGGACGTGGTCAAGACCTACGACGGTGACGCCTCCACCTTCTGGCGCACGAAGCGGTACAACGAGGGTCCGACGCTCGCGCCGTACAAGCCCGGGGTCGGCATCGTCTACGACCTCGGTTCGCCCCAGGAGGTCTCGACGGCGTCGATAGGGCTCCGGTACTCCGGGGATCACACGACCGTGCACCTGTACGCCACCGATTCGCTGTCGCCCTCGACCGGAGTCGACGGCCTGAAGAAAATCGCGACCGCCACCACGACAGGCACTTCGCTCACGGCCAAGGCGGCGAAGCCCGTCAAGACGCAGTACGTCCTCCTGTGGATCACTGACGTGCCGAATGCTCCTTCCGACGGCTACAGCGGCGCCGGGTACAAGCAGGCCGTCACCGACGTGACGTTCAAGGGCTGAAAGCCGACGTACAAGGGGAGGGGGTCCGATGGCAGATGACACCGCATACGGTGGCGTCCGCGATCAGGACCTCCTGGCCCGCCACGTCGAAGGCGATCCCGACGCCTTCGGTGAGCTCGTACGCCGCCACCGTGACCGGCTCTGGGCGGTGGCCCTGCGGACGCTGGGGGACCGCGAGGAGGCCGCTGACGCAGTCCAGGACGCCCTTGTCTCCGCATACCGGGCCGCCCACACCTTCCGCGGACAAGCAGCCGTCACGACCTGGCTGCACCGGATCACTGTCAACGCCTGCCTGGATCGTGCCCGCAAGGCCGCCTCCCGGAAGACCGCGCCCATCGACGACACCGAACGCCTGGAGCAGCTCCTGGAGCCGCACGAATCGGCTTCGGTTCCTGCCGAGCGCAACGACCTGCACCGCCAGCTGCTCGAGGCCCTGGGCACCCTGCCGGCCGATCAGCGGGCGGCCCTCGTTCTGGTGGACATGCAGGGCTACCCCGTCGCGGAAGCCGCCCGGATCCTTGATGTGCCGACCGGCACGGTCAAGAGCCGGTGCGCTCGCGGCAGAGCCAGACTCCTGCCGCTGCTCAGCCACCTACGGCAGGACGGCGACAGCGAGGCCGGGAAGCCCGACGCGAAGCGGAACCGGACTCAGGGGACATCCGTCCCACCCGCAGCGGGACCACGCCGGGCAGGCCCGTCGGGCTCAGGACCGAGCGATTCAGCCGCAGTGAAGGGCGGAGGTGGACGAGCATGACGTCGTCGACGACAGACATGGCCGGTCACCCGGACACCGCGGAGATCTCCGACCTCGCTGAAGACCTGCTCCCCACCACACGGGCCGCGGCCGTACGGCGGCACCTGGAGACCTGCGCGCCCTGCGCGGACGTCTACGCGTCGCTGGAGGAGATCCAGGGACTGCTCGGCACGCTGCCGGTACCGGCACGGATGCCGGACGACGTGGCCGACCGCATCGACGCCGCCCTGGCGGCCGAGACCCGACCGAGCGCCACCACGCCGGACTTCGCGGGACCGGCTGCTGCGACTGCGCGGCTCGCCACCTCCGGGAGCAACGACAGCACGCATGTTTCACGTGAAACAACTGCGTCGACGGACCGACCCGCCGGGCACGCCCGCCCCTCCTCCGCCGGCCCGGGCCGCAAGGATCGCCGTCGAATCGGGCGGCGCAGGATCGCTGCACTCGGCGCCGTGGCCGCCGCCACCCTCGGGCTGGGCTCCGTCATCGTGTCCTCCATGACCGGGGGGAGCCCCTCCGACGACACCGCCCGCGGCAAGCAGTCCGCGCTCGCGGACACCTTCTCCGCGGGACAGCTGAAGGAAAAGGTCACCGGCCTCATCGCGGACGGGCAAGAGGCTCAGGACGGGACGCGCACACCCCGCAGCTTCGGCATGGAGTCCGACGGCGGCGCCGAGACCGGTGCAGAGAACCGTGTCTTCAAGAAGCCGACGGTCCCCGAATGCATCCAGAAGGGCATCGGCCGCAGCGACGCGGCGCTCGCCACGGAGAAGGGCGTCTACCAGGGCAAGAAGGCACTGCTCGTGGTGTTGCCCGACGCCTCCAACGACAGCCTGGTCACCGCCTACATCGTCGAGGCGACGTGCGTGGACGAGCCCGCCGTCAGCAAGGCTGAGATCCTCTTGAAGCACTCCTACGCGCGTTCGTAGCGGTCAGGCACCCCTCCTCGTCCGGCACCCCACCACCTGTCTCCTCTGCACGCCCACCCCGCTGTCTCCGTGTGCCCGGACACAGCGGGAATGCACGCCCCGTAGGATCCGTTGGGTGGGGTGAGAGCTCCGAGAAAAGCTCCACCCGGCCCTGAAGACGCAGTCCAGAGACGAGGAATGAAGCCGTGAGCGACGTCCGAAACGTGATCATCATCGGCTCCGGGCCCGCCGGCTACACGGCGGCGCTCTACACCGCGCGCGCGTCGCTGAAGCCGCTGGTGTTCGAGGGCGCCGTCACTGCGGGCGGTGCGCTGATGAACACCACCGAGGTGGAGAACTTCCCCGGCTTCCAGGACGGCATCATGGGCCCCGAGCTCATGGACAACATGCGCGCGCAGGCCGAGCGCTTCGGCGCCGAGCTGATCCCCGACGATGTCGTCGCCGTCGACCTGACCGGCGAGGTCAAGACCGTCACCGACACCGCGGGCACGGTCCACCGCGCCAAGGCCGTCATCGTCACCACCGGCTCCCAGCACCGCAAGCTCGGCCTGCCGAACGAGGACGCTCTGTCCGGCCGCGGCGTCTCCTGGTGCGCGACCTGTGACGGCTTCTTCTTCAAGGACCAGGACATCGCTGTGATCGGCGGCGGTGACACCGCGATGGAGGAGGCCACGTTCCTCTCCCGCTTCGCCAAGTCCGTGACGATCGTCCACCGCCGGGACACCCTGCGCGCCTCCAAGGCGATGCAGGAGCGTGCCTTCGCCGACCCGAAGATCACGTTCGTCTGGGACAGCGAGGTCGCGGAGGTCCAGGGCGAGCAGAAGCTGTCGGGCCTGAAGCTGCGCAACGTCAAGACCGGCGAGCTCTCGGACCTGGCCGTGACCGGCCTGTTCATCGCCATCGGCCACGACCCGCGCACCGAGCTCTTCAAGGGCCAGCTCGACCTGGACCCGGAGGGCTACCTGAAGGTCGACGCTCCGTCGACCCGCACCAACCTCACCGGTGTCTTCGCCGCCGGTGACGTGGTCGACCACACCTACCGCCAGGCGATCACCGCCGCCGGCACCGGTTGCTCCGCTGCCCTCGACGCCGAGCGCTTCCTGGCCGCGCTCACCGACGAGGACAAGGCCGAGCCCGAGAAGACCACTGTCTGACCCCGTCCACCCCACGCACCAACCACTTTAAGGAGCCCGCCGTGGCCGAAACCCTGAAGAAGGTGACCGACGCCTCCTTCGATGAGGACGTCCTCAAGAGCGACAAGCCCGTCCTCGTGGACTTCTGGGCCGCCTGGTGCGGCCCGTGCCGCCAGATCGCGCCGTCCCTCGAGGCGATCGCCGCCGAGTACGGTGACAAGATCGAGGTCGTCAAGCTGAACATCGACGAGAACCCGGGTACGGCGGCCAAGTACGGCGTCATGTCGATCCCGACCCTGAACGTCTACCAGGACGGCGAGGTCGCCAAGACCATCGTCGGCGCCAAGCCCAAGGCCGCGATCGTTCGCGACCTCAAGGACTTCATCGCTGACTGACGTTTCACGTGAAACACGAATGGGCCGACCCGGACGGGCCGGCCCATTCGCATGACAGAGGTCCTTCGGGACCACGTCCGTGCTACAGCGGCCGCAGCGCGGGCTCCTTCTGGACCGCCCCCAGCAGGCGGTCCAGCGCCATCTCCACGTCCTCCTTCCAGGACAACGTGGATCGGAGATCCAGTCGCAGCCGCGGGTGACTGGGGTGAGGCCGGACCGTCTTGAACCCGACCGCCAGCAGATGGTCCGCCGGCAGGATGCAGGCAGGCTCCTTCCAGCGGGCATCACCGAACGCCTCGATGGCCTTGAAGCCGCGGCGCAGGAGGTCCTTCGCGACCGTCTGGACCATCACCCGGCCCAGCCCTTGGCCCTGGTAGCCCGGCACCACGAACGCGGTCATCAGCTGCACGGCGTCGGGCGCGACGGGACTGGTGGGAAAGGCGGCCGAGCGGGGGACGTAGGCAGGAGGGGCATAGAGCACGAAGCCCACCGGTACGTCGTCGACGTAGGCCACGCGGCCGCACGACCCCCAGTCCAACAGGACGGCGGAGATCCAGGACTCCTTTTCCAGGGCCGATGTGCCCGCCTTCACCGCGGCTTCGCCGCTGACCGGGTCCAGCTCCCAGAAGACGCACGAGCGACAGCGCCGGGGAAGGTCCTGAAGGTTGTCCAGCGTGAGCGGTACGACCCGGCGCCCCATGAAGGCTGTTCCTCGCTTCCCTCGCCCGCCGCGTAGCGGGCAGCTGTCAGAGCGCTCCGTTCCCTGAGCAGGCTGCCGATGAACCCGCCCATCGCGCCCAGCCCCAAGCCCGCGCTCACCAGTCCGGTGCGGCTCATCGTTCGCATGGCCCCTGCCTCCCTCTCAGAGGTACTGCCAGGTGATTACGCCGTCCCGAACGCATCGTATCCACGATGCGCCGCCCTCGACACTGACGTAAAGCAAAGGGCGGGCCGTGTTCCGGTACACACCGGCAACGACCCGCCCCAGGCGGCAGGTGAAGCATCGTCCTCCTGCTTCACCTGCCCGGACATCAGGAGTCGAGCTCTTCGCTCTCGCTCTCCAGGAGGCCCTTCTGCAGTACTGGCCCCTCGCCGGGAGCGAGGCTGCCGAGGATCCGTTCGAGATCTTCCATGGAGGCGAACTCCACGGTGATCTTCCCCTTCTTCTGACCCAGGTCGACCTTCACCCGCGTCTCGAAGCGGTCCGAGAGCCGCGTCGCCAGTTCCGAAAGCGCCGGGGAGACCAGGGAACCGGCCCGCGGTCCCTTGGCTCGCTGCGGCTTCTGTGGCCGGGAACCCATCAGGGTCACGATCTCTTCGACCGACCGCACGGAGAGACCCTCGGCCACAATGCGATGGGCCAGCCGGTCCTGCTCCTCCGGGTCCTCGACGGAGAGCAACGCCCGCGCGTGTCCGGCGGAGAGCACACCCGCCGCCACCCGGTTCTGAACCTTCGGGGAGAGCTTCAGCAGACGCAACGTGTTGGAGACCTGCGGCCGGGAACGACCGATGCGGTCCGCCAGCTGGTCGTGCGTGCAGTTGAAGTCCTTCAGCAGCTGGTCATAGGCGAAAGCCTCTTCCAACGGATTCAGCTGGGCCCGGTGCAGGTTCTCCAGCAGCGCGTCCAGGAGGAGCTTTTCGTCCTCCGTGGCCCGCACGATCGCCGGGATAACATCCAGTTCCAACTCCCGGCAGGCCCGGAAGCGGCGCTCGCCCATGATGAGCTCATAGCGCCCGGGACCCGTCGGCCGTACGACGACGGGCTGGAGAAGACCGACCTCCCTGATGGAGGTGACCAGCTCGGCCAGCGCGTCAGCGTCGAAGTCCTTACGCGGCTGCTTCGGGTTCGGCGTGATGGCGTCGAGGGGGACCTCCGCGAAATGCGCCCCCACAGGAGCCCTGAGCAGGTCACCCCAGCCCGGTGCCGCCGACTCCTCCGCTTCACGGGAAACCGGAGGCAGCGTGGCCACCTTCGCCGCCGCCACGCCCCGGTCGTTCGGCATCGGCATGGCCGCGGGAGACGCGGACGCCGCATTTCCCAGTGCCGCCGAAGCCACCGACTTCTCCGTCGGGGCATTGGGGATCAGCGCGCCCAGACCTCGGCCCAGCCCCCTCCGTCGCTCACTCACTGGATCCCCTCCACCGTATTCGGGTCTTTCTGTGCGCCGATGTGGGCGTGGGTCGCGTCGTAGCTGACTCCCACACCCTTCAGCGCGATTTCGCGTGCCGCCTCCAGATAGGAGAGGGCACCACTCGATCCTGGATCGTAGGTCAGTACCGTCTGCCCGTAGCTCGGGGCCTCGGAGATACGGACCGAGCGGGGAATGCTCGTGCGCAGCACCTCGTCGCCGAAGTGGCTGCGTACCTCGTCCGCGACCTGGGACGCGAGCCGCGTCCGGCCGTCGTACATGGTGAGCAGAATCGTTGACACGTGCAGCGTGGGGTTGAGGTGCCCCCGGACCAGGTCGACGTTGCGCAGCAGCTGCCCCAGTCCTTCCAGCGCGTAGTACTCGCACTGGATCGGGATCAGCACCTCCTGGCCGGCGACGAGCGCGTTGACCGTCAGCAGGCCGAGGGAGGGCGGGCAGTCGATGAGGATGTAGTCCAGCGGCTGCTCATACGCCTGGATCGCCCGCTGAAGCCGACTCTCCCGTGCCACCAGAGAGACCAGCTCGATCTCCGCACCGGCGAGATCGATCGTGGCCGGCGCACAGAAAAGGCCCTCGACATCGGGGACCGGCTGGACGACCTCCGAGAGCGGCCTGCTCTCGACCAGGACGTCATAGATGGACGGGACCTCGGCGTGGTGGTCGATACCCAGTGCAGTGGACGCATTGCCCTGCGGGTCGAGGTCGACGACCAGCACACGAGCACCGTGCAGAGCGAGCGACGCGGCAAGGTTGACGGTCGACGTCGTCTTGCCCACACCGCCCTTCTGGTTGGCGACCACCATGACCCGCGTCTGCTCGGGCCGCGGCAGACCCTCGCCGGCACGGCCCAAAGCCTCCACCGCCAGCTGGGCAGCACGACCGATCGGAGTGTCGTCCATCGGAGGCGGTGTTTCACGTGAAACATCCGCCCCCGTCGACTCGGTTCGGGGACCGGGGACCGGATCGGTCATCGGTCCCGCGATGTTTGCGTCGGACCGCAAGGATTCACTCTCCTCGACTTCAGGCTCGCAATGAACAGAGCCTCCCATGCCTTCGGGGTCATGAACCAGTGAGGCCTGGTCCTCTGTGGAGAAATCCATCTCTGTGGACAACTCCACGCCCTCTCCGAGAGACCCGAGAGGCTTCCGGTCACGGGGTTCGGCCGCGGCGCGGCCCCGACTGATGATGCCGTGCAGCAGTGAGCGACGTTTCACGTGAAACACGATGCACAGCCAGTGGTGCCGAAATGTCGCGACACTCCGGCAGGTGCGGGTTGGGCAGCTTGTGTGGAGTACGGCTGACCATCAGCAGGAATCAGCCGCCCTCACAGCCCTCCCCGCGTCCCCTCCTACGCCCGTTCACTACGCCTGTGGGCCGACCTCGGAACGCCAACGCCCCGCACCCTTCCCTACCCGCGACGTCGACGTGCCCGCCCCGTCCGGGCCGCCTTGGCCCGCTTGGCGGCGAAACGCACGCCACCGGGGCTCTCCCCGACCTCGACGCGCACCACGGTGGACATGGGGTTCACGACCCCCTCACCGACATGCAGGATGGACGTCTCCACCGCACCCAGCTTGCTCAGCGCCGCAGCTGCGGCCTTCAGCTCCTCCTCGGCCGTGTCGCCCTTGAGGGCGAGCATCTCGCCGTAAGGACGCAGCAACGGGATCCCCCATGTGGCCAGCCGGTCCAGCGGAGCAACGGCGCGGGCCGTCACCACATGCACCGGCGGGATCTTGCCCATGACCTCCTCGGCCCGCCCACGCACGACGGTCACATGATCCAGCCCCAGCAGCTCCACGACCTCCGCGAGGAAGTTCGTCCGGCGCAGCAGCGGCTCAAGAAGCGTGATCTTCAGGTCGTCCCGGACGAGGGCGAGCGGGATACCGGGCAGGCCGGCGCCCGAACCGACATCGCACACTGTCACCCCCTCGGGTACCACCTCCGAGAGGACCGCGCAGTTCAGAAGATGCCGCTCCCACAGGCGGGGAACTTCACGCGGACCGATCAGGCCGCGCTTCACCCCCGCCTCGGCGAGCAGTTCCGCGTAGCGGACCGCATCCGCGTACCGATCGCCGAACACCTCGCGTGCCTGCTCGGGCACAGGGGGAAGCTCCGCTGCCTCCGTCACGGGGGACCGTCCTTCCGTACCGCACCGGCGCACCAGGCGCCGGTGCCAGAACCACCAGAACTATCAGGCTGACAAAATTCGGCCCCGCCTGCGCAACAGACGGGGCCGGGGAACGTGGGGGCCGATCAGGCGGGCAGGACGACGACGAAGCGCTCCGGCTCCTCGCCCTCGGACTCGCTGCGCAGACCCGCGGCCTTCACCGCGTCGTGCACGACCTTGCGCTCGAACGGCGTCATCGGCTTCAGCCGCACGGACTCGCCGGTGCTCCTGGCCTCGGCCGCGGCCTTGGCGCCCAGCTCGGAGAGCTCGGCGCGCTTCTGGGCCCGGTACCCGGCGATGTCGAGCATCAGCCGGCTGCGGTCACCGGTCTCCCGGTGCACGGCCAGGCGCGTGAGCTCCTGCAGGGCCTCGAGCACCTCGCCGTCCCGGCCGACCAGCTTCTGCAGGTCCCGGCTGTTCGTGTCGCTGATGATCGAGACAGAGGCACGGTCGGCCTCGACGTCCATGTCGATGTCACCGTCGAGGTCGGCGATGTCGAGCAGACCCTCCAGGTAGTCCGCGGCGATCTCGCCCTCCTGCTCGAGACGAGTCAGGGTGTCTGCGCCCTCGGCAGCGGCGGAGGTGGTGCCTTCCGTCACGGGATGGACTCCTTCTTACTTCTTCGACGGGGACTTGGGCCGCTGCGGGCCCTTGCGCTGTCCGGACTGGGCCTTGCTACGGCCACCGCCGCCGGACTTCTGGGCCGGCTTCTTGGCGGCGGCAGGTTTCGTGTCCTGCTTGCCGTCCTGCGGCTCGTCCGACTTGGTCAGCGAGGTCTTCGGCTCGGACTCGCCGGCCACCTTGGCGGCCTGGCGCTGGGACTTGCTCTGCCGCTTGGGCTGCTGACGCCTGGGCGTGGTGGTCACGGTCGCGCCGTCCTCGGTCTGAGCGGCGACAGCGGCGTCATTCTTCACCACGTTGCCGTCGGCCTGCGCCGCCAGCCCGGCCTTGTTCAGACCGTTGATGAACTTCCGCTCGAACTCGTTGCGGTCCCGCCCCTTGGCGACGATGGCCTTCACGATGGCCCGCTGGCCACGGCCCCGCGTCCCGCCGTGCTCGGTGACGCTCTTGTGCAACCGCTCGAGATAGGCGGCCTGCGCCTTGGAACCGGGCGTCGGGTTGTTGCGGATGACGTACATCTGCTGGCCCATGGTCCACACGTTGGTGGTCAGCCAGTAGACGAGGACACCGACGGGGAAGTTGATGCCGAAGACGGCGAACATGACCGGGAAGACGTACATCAGCATCTTCTGCTGCTGCATGAACGGCGTCTTCACCGTGGTGTCGACGTTCTTGGTCATCAGCTGGCGCTGGGTGAAGAACTGCGACGCCGACATCAGCACGATCATCACCGCGGTGACGATCCGGACGTCCGTGAGCGAGGAACCGAGGGCCTCCACCTTGGACGAGCCGTCGGTGAACTTCACGGCCAACGGGGCACCGAAGATGTGGGCCTTCTGCGCGCTCTCCAGGAGGCTCTTGTTGATCACGCCGACGGTGTCGTTCGACGCGATGGCGTTGAGCACGTGGTACAGGGCGAAGAAGAACGGGGACTGCGCCAGGATGGGAAGGCACGAGGAGAGCGGGTTGGTGCCCGTCTCCTTGTACAGCTTCATCATCTCTTCGGACTGACGCTGCTTGTCGTTCTTGTAGCGCTCCTGGATCTTCTTCATCTCCGGCTGGAGCGTCTGCATCCCACGCGTCGCCTTGATCTGCTTCACGAAGAGCGGGATCAGGCAGATGCGGATCAGAATCACCAGGGACACGATGGACAGGCCCCAGGCCCATCCGGTGTCAGGCCCGAAGATCGCCCCGTACACCTTGTGGAACTGGACGATGACCCAGGAGACGGGCCAGGTGATGAAGCTGAAGAGGCTGGCAATCGTGTCCACTAATCATGCTCCTTGGGCATGGGGCGGGGTCTCTGCGGCCGGGCTCGAGGGACTGGGCGGGCTCGTGCGAGATACCTGTCCGTCGGTGGCCGGTTCGGCGGCGGAGGGCCCGCCCTTGCGTGCACGCCAGGCGTCACGCAGCATTTCGTGCCACCGCGGACGCTTGCGCGGCGGAACGTGGTCCACACCGCCCAGCGACCACGGATTGCACCGCAGGATGCGCCAGGCGGTGAGCGCCGTGCCCTTGAGGGCACCGTGCCGGTCGATGGCCGTGTACCCGTAGTGGGAGCACGACGGGTAGTACTTGCACACCGGCCCCAGCAGCGGACTGATCGTCCACTGGTACACCTTGATCAGAGCCAGCAGCGGGTACTTCATCGCGCGCCCCCTCCCAGCAACCGCTCCAGAGCGGCGTCCAGGTCTCGGGCCAGCTGTGCATGGTCGGCGTCACCCGCACCGGCCAGCGCTCGTACGACTACCAGGCTACCGGGGGGAAACAGGTCGATCCGGTCGCGCATCAGATGACGAAGCCTGCGCTTCACCTTGGTGCGCACCACCGCGCCACCCACGGCCTTGCTCACGACGAAACCCGCACGTGTCGGGGGAGCGCTCTCCCCAGGCGCGTGCGGGTCCGTGGCACCGCTTCGAAGGTGGACGACGAGGGCCGGACGGCCGGCCCGGCGGCCTCGTCGTACCGCGGTCGCGAAGTCCTCGCGCCGCCTCAGCCGGTTCTCGGTGGGCAGCACGATGTCATGACCTGACCGTGATCAGGCGGACAGACGGGCGCGACCCTTGCTGCGGCGGGACGCGAGGATCGCGCGGCCGGCACGGGTGCGCATACGCAGCCGGAAGCCGTGGGTCTTCGCGCGACGACGGTTGTTCGGCTGGAAGGTGCGCTTGCTCACTCGGGGGCTCCAGAAAGAATCGGGGTTGGCGGGGTGCCGTCTTGGCTGTCACCGTGCGCCCACGAGTAGCTCGCGTTACGCCCGAGTGCACCGCTTTTCGATCACCTTGGACGTGACCTGTGCCCATCGGAGGCAGGCGGCAGCAGCCATCGACAACTCGACCTGGTTACGGTACGTGGGACTGCGCCATTCGGTCAAACCAGCGGTGACCGGGAGACACTTGTCCACAGGCTGGGGACAACAACTTGAACCCTACCGGTCGCGCTGACTACCGTGGCTGGACTCCGATTCGTTCCCTTATCCCTGACCCACCCGAGTTTCACCCCGACCCGTCCCCGAATCACACATTCGAGGGACTCGTGAGAGAGCGTGCCCTGTGGCTGACGTACCTGCCGATCTTGCCGCAGTGTGGCCACGCGTACTGGAGCAACTCCTGGGAGAGGGCCGCGGACAGGGCGTCGAGTCGAAGGACGAGCGCTGGATCCGGCGCTGCCAGCCCCTCGCACTGGTCGCCGACACCGCCCTGCTCGCCGTACCGAACGAATTCGCGAAGGGCGTACTGGAGGGCCGCCTCGCCCCGGTCGTCAGCGAAACACTGAGCCGTGAATGCGGCCGCCCCATCCGCATCGCGATCACCGTCGACGACACCGCCGGCGAGCCCGCCACCCCCGCCCCGCAGACACCGCCCGCCCGACCCCAGCCCCGCTACGAGGAGCCCGAGCTCCCCGCACCCGGCCAGGGCCAGGGCGGCCACGACGACTACGAGGGCTACGGCCGCCACCGCGCCGACCAGCTCCCCACCGCACGCCCCACCTACCCACAGGAGTACCAGCGCCCCGAGCCCGGCTCCTGGCCCCGCCCGGCGCAGCAGGACGACTAC
>NZ_JAGMUE010000468.1:0-639 GCF_019049165.1 Streptomyces sp. AC627_RSS907 | reverse complement strand
GGCCGGGCCCGGCGCAGGGCGCGTAGCCAGCGGAGGAGGGCGAGCGTCTCCCCGGTACGGGAGAACGGCTCGGCGGCCCGGAGCAGCGCCACGACGTCCCCGGCGCCGGTGCGCGACCACGTGTCGAGCGCGGC
This sequence comes from Streptomyces sp. AC627_RSS907, assembly GCF_019049165.1. Lineage (NCBI taxonomy): Bacteria > Bacillati > Actinomycetota > Actinomycetes > Kitasatosporales > Streptomycetaceae > Streptomyces > Streptomyces sp. AC627_RSS907. The sequence continues at coordinate 505 of NZ_JAGMUE010000468.1, read as the reverse complement.
GCCGAGCGCCGCGTCCTGGTCCAGGGCGAGCACCCGGAAGTCGGCCTCGGCGAACAGCAGCCGGGCGATGCGCGCCTGGAGGGCGAGGAGTTCGCGGGCGCCCCGGGTGCCGGCGCCGAACCCCGCCACGGCCGTCCGCTCTCCGACCATGGCGAGCAGCGGTCGCAGGTCGTCCAGGGGCGCCAACGGGCCCGCCGTGCGCAGGGGGTGCGCCGCGCCCCTGATCCACTCGCCCACCGCCGCCCGGTCCGTCGCTGAGATCGTCATGCGGCCACCCTCGGACCTCAAGCGCGGTTGAGGTCAAGCTCGCTTGGCGGGCGGCCCGTCCGCCAAGCCCGGCCGACGGATTCCGCCTCTGCCGCGCGCCCCCGCGCGTGCCGTGCGGCGCCACGCGCGGGATTACGCCATGCTGGGCGGACGACCAGCGGCGCCGGCCCGGTCGGTCCCGGTGGGTGGACCGCGGCAGTGGGACATCCGACACGGGGTGTACAGGACGGCGTGTGGA
>NZ_JAGMUE010000467.1:0-627 GCF_019049165.1 Streptomyces sp. AC627_RSS907 | reverse complement strand
GTCGCCCATCGCCTCGGCGATGAACAGCGAGGCCATCGTCAGGTAGATGGCGGTGCCGTCGAGGTTGAAGGAGTAGCCGGTGGGGACGGTGATGCCGACCACCGGCTTGCTGACCCCGGCGTGCTCCATCTTCGCGATCAGCCGCGGCAGCGCCGACTCGGACGAGGAGGTGGACAGGATCAGCAGGAACTCCCGCGCCAGGTACTTCAGCAGCAGGAACAGGTTCACGCCCGCCACCAGGCGCAGGATCGTGCCGAGCACGACGACCACGAAGATCAGACAGGTGACGTAGAAGCCGACCATGATGACCGCCAGCGAGCGCAGCGCGTCGGTGCCGGTCTCGCCGACCACCGCCGCGATGGCGCCGAAGGCGCCCACCGGGGCCGCCCACATGATCATCGCGAGCACCCGGAAGACGAGCCGCTGCACGTGCCCGATGCCGCGCAGGACGGGCTCGCCCGCCTTGCCCATGGCCTGTAGGGCGAAGCCGACCAGCAGGGCGATCAGCAGGGTCTGGAGCACCTCGCCCTCGGTGAAGGCGGAGAGCATGCTCGTCGGGATGATGCCGAGCAGGAACTCCTCGGTCGACTCGCTGGCGCCCTCGGCCTGGCCTTGGCCGACCTTGGC
>NZ_JAGMUE010000466.1:0-617 GCF_019049165.1 Streptomyces sp. AC627_RSS907 | reverse complement strand
GGGGTGCACGGCGACGGCGCGGTTGGCCGGGTCCGTCAGCTCGGCCACCGGCACCGTGAACACCCTCGCGGTCTCGGCCGGGTCGACCGGCGCGACCGGGCTCGGCCGGCGCCACCAGCCGAGGACCGGGGTCACGACGAACTCGCTGACCGGGATGTACAGCCGCGGCAGCACGCCGAAGAGCTGCACACCTGACGGGTCGAGGCCGGTCTCCTCCTCCGCCTCGCGCAGCGCCGCGCGCAGCGGCCCGTCCCCCGCCGGATCGCCGTCCTCCGGATCCAGCGCCCCGCCGGGGAAGGAGGGCTGCCCAGCGTGGGAGCGCAGGGTGCCGGCGCGCTCCATGAGGAGGAGTTCGGGGCCGCCCGGGCCCACGAACGGAGGGCCGAGCGCGGGGGCGACGGCGCCGCGGGCGCGTTCGGCCTCGCGGGCGCCGCCACGTTCCGCGGCGCCTGCGAGGTCGGGGTGGCGCGCGCCGGCGTACGCACCGGGCGTGGACCCGTCGGCCGCCCCTGGCTCCCCGGTCGCCGCGCGCCGGTGCGGTGCGCCCCCGGGCGCGAGCGCGGGCGCCCGCGTCGGCTCACCGGTCGGCGCCGGCCCGCGCCCCTGCGTCGTAGAAC
>NZ_JAGMUE010000465.1:0-592 GCF_019049165.1 Streptomyces sp. AC627_RSS907 | reverse complement strand
GGTGGACGGTGGACATCGCCCGGGCCGGCCTGAACGCGGGCTACGCCAGGCCAGGGGACGCCCCGCTGGTCTCGGGCAAGGGGCGGGCGGCGCGGATCGCGGACCCGGGCGGGCGGGTGGACCTGGTCGACCCGGCGGAGATGCTGGTCGAGGGGCCGGCCCTGCACGACCGGCTGCGGGCCCAGCGGCACGGCATGGTCAACCGCAGCGAGCGGGTGTGGCGCCTGGAGACCGGCGAACTGCGCTACCCGAGCACCAAGTGGACGGAGCCGTTCCACGCGCTGTACCGGGGGCCCGACGGCACCGTCGAGGGCCTGCTCACGTACACGATCGACCAGCACTGGGCCGCGAAGATGCCGGAGAACACGGCCCGGGTGCGCTCGCTGCTGGCCACCACGCCGGCGGCGGAGAGCGCGCTGTGGTACTTCCTGTTCTCGGTGGACTGGGTGGTCCGGGTCGACACCTGGTACCGCGCCCCTGACGACGTGCTGCCGCTGCTGCTCGGCGACCCGCGGGCGGCCGTGCCGCAGGCCCAGGCGGACTGGCTGTGGATACGCCCGCTGGACGTGCCCCATCTGATGCGGGCCCGCAC
>NZ_JAGMUE010000464.1:0-556 GCF_019049165.1 Streptomyces sp. AC627_RSS907 | reverse complement strand
GGGTCGCGTCGGGCCGGGTCGGGTCGGCCCGGGCCGCCTCACGGCGCGTCGGTGAGCCGAGGCCGCAGGTGGTCGTAGGCCCAGGCGGCGAGGGTGGTGGGGGTCGTGGTGTGGACGGTGCGGGGCTGTTCGGGGACGAAGTCCTCGCGCAGGCCGGTCGACATGCCGAGCACGGCCTCGACCGCCGCGTCGGTCATCCCGATCCCCCGGAGCTGGGCGCGCATGGCGTCGTCGGTGATCCGCTCGACGCCGACGGGCCGGCCGGTGACCTCGCTGAGGATGTCGGCCACCTGTCGCCAGGTCAGGTCGGCCGGTCCGTGCACCGCCCGCACGCACCGCCCGGACCAGCCGGGCGACAGCAGCCGCGCGACGGCGACCTCGGCGATGTCGCGCGGCGCCACCCAGGGCATGGGCGCGTCGAGCGGCAGGATCACCTGGAGGGTGCCCGCCCGCAGGGCGTCGAGTTGGAACTCGAGGTTGCTGAAGAAGTAGCCGCAGCGCAGGTGGGTGACGTCGACGCCGGTGTCGTCCAGGGCCACTTCGGTGTGGGCCAGGC
>NZ_JAGMUE010000463.1:0-605 GCF_019049165.1 Streptomyces sp. AC627_RSS907 | reverse complement strand
GAACTCGACCGCGCGCGGGCCGACGCCCGACCCGAACTCGCGGTGCTGCGGCTGTTCTGCGCGAAGGAGGCGCTGTACAAGGCGCTGCCCGCGCCCCGACAGGAGGGCCTGGCGTTCCGCTCCGTCACGCTGGAGTGGCCCGAACCGGACCCGTCGGCCGCCGACGAGCCGGTGCTGCTGTCCGTCAGCCCCACCGCGCCCGCCCCGGCCGCGCTCCGCGGCGCCACGGCCCGATGTCGCGTCATCGGCGACCACATGGTGGCGGCCGTGACCCTGGCAGCGCCCCGGCCCGCATACGCTCCGGAGTACGCGTACGAGTGCGAGCACGAGACGGATGCCCGGCACGCGGCGGACGTCTCGTACCCGGCGGACGCTCCGTACCCGGCGGACGCCGAGCGCGCGCCCGGAGCCACCGCCCCCTGACAGCACGTCCCGGCACCACGGCCAGGCACCACGGCCCGGCACCCTGCCGGGCCGCTGACCCCGACTCCGCAGTCCCAACTCCCCACACCTCGCACACCCCGCACACCCCGCACTCCCCACCTCCGGCCCAGGGCCCCCGCACCACGGGCCGTGGGCCCGGGGCTCCGGGTCCGGCACGCCGC
>NZ_JAGMUE010000462.1:0-561 GCF_019049165.1 Streptomyces sp. AC627_RSS907 | reverse complement strand
CGCCCCGGCCGAGCGGCAGCGGGGACGTGTCCTCGGCCGAGGCCACGTCCTTGACCTGCACGTATCCCAGGTGCGGGGCGAGCGCGGCGTGTGAGGCCACCGGGTCCTCGCCGCCGAGCCAGGTGTGCAGCACGTCCCAGACGGCCCCCACGCTCAGGTGCCCGACCAGGCCGAGCACCCGGCAGGCGTCGGCCGCCGTGCGGTGCGAGTCGTGGGTCTCAAGGAGCAGCCGCACGCCGAGGTCGTGCGCGTACGGCGCGACGGCGGCCAGCCGGCGGGCGGCCGTGGCGTCGGCCTCGGCGGGGTCCTGGTCGCCGCCGCCGGGGAAGACGCGCACGTACGGGGCGCCGAGGTCGCGGGCGAGCGCGAGGTGTTGGCGCAGCGCGTCGAGGACCGGGCCGTCGTCGCCGGCCTCGGCGACCCGCGTGTAGCCGGCGACGGCGAGCACGGTCAGCCCGGCGGCGCGGAACCGCGCCGCGATGTCGGCCCGTTCGGCCGCGCCGATGCCGACGTGGACCGGTTCCTCGGGGTGGGCCCGCAGTTCGACGCCCTGGTATCCGT
>NZ_JAGMUE010000461.1:0-613 GCF_019049165.1 Streptomyces sp. AC627_RSS907 | reverse complement strand
CTACGGGCCGGCGAGGGTGACGCGGGCGCACTCGCGGCAGGCGCGCGCCGAGGCGGCGATCCGGGTGTGGAACGCGATGGTCACGACGCCCGCGACGGCGCTCAACGGCCAGTTCGTCGCCAGGACCGAGGCCAACGTGAGGGTGAGCGCGCTGATGGCGAGGGCGACCGCCGCCGTCGTACCCGTCCAGGCGACCAGGAGCGGCAGTTGGTGCGGGGTGGGCAGCCAGCGCGCGAGGGCGCCGGTGGCGGCCAGCGCCGCCGCCGCGAGGAAGGCGGCCGACGCCGCGATGCCACCCAGGTGAGCCACCAACAACTGGACCAGATCGGGCAGTTGGTGGCCGGTCGAGCCGTCCCACGTCTCCGCCAGGTGCCAGCACAGGAACAGGAAGGGGACGATCAGCATCACCGCGCGGGCGGTGTGCCGGGCCTGGGCGATGGTGAGTTCGCGCTGGAAGCTCGGGGCGATCTCGGCGACGGTGCCGAACTCGTACACCGCCTGCCGCGCGGCATGGTGGTCCGGCTCGCGCCCGCACGACAGGTCACGGGCCGCGTCGATGAGGCCGTCCCGCAGGTCCATCACCATCCGGGACTTGACCCGGACCGGCCCGTGC
>NZ_JAGMUE010000460.1:0-578 GCF_019049165.1 Streptomyces sp. AC627_RSS907 | reverse complement strand
GAGCAGGACCGCCTCGGCCGCCGCGATGTGCTGGTTGTTGCTGGTGAACGCCTCGTTGTAGGCGTGCAGGTTGGGCGTGTAGCCGGAGTCGATGGAGGTGCCGAGCGGGCGCAGCACCATCGGCTCGGCGAAGAGTTGCAGGGTGCCGATGATGCTGAACACGGTGGTGAGCACCAGCGCCGGCTTGATCAGCGGCAGCTTGACGTGCCGGACGATCTGCCAGGCGCTCGCCCCGTCGATCCGCGCGGCCTCGTACAGGTCGCCGGGGATCGCCTTGAGCTGGGCGATCAGCACGAGCATGTTGTAGCCGGTGAACTGCCAGGTGACGATGTTGGCGATGGACCACAGGACGGCGTCCCGGCCGAGGAAGTCCACCTGCCAGCCGGCCGAGTCGGCGATCTCCACCAGCGGGCTGATGCCGGGGACGTAGAGGAAGCCCCACAGGATGGAGGCGATGACGCCGGGGATGCCGTACGGCAGGAAGAAGGCGGTGCGGAAGAAGCCGACCCAGCGCGCGGACGCGGCGTCGAGCAGCAGCGCGAGCGCGGTGGCGAAGACGAGCATGACCGGCACCTGGA
>NZ_JAGMUE010000459.1:0-588 GCF_019049165.1 Streptomyces sp. AC627_RSS907 | reverse complement strand
ATGTACTCGTCGGTGTCGTACGTCGTGAGAACCAGCACCTTGAGATCGGCCAACTCGGGGTCAGCCGCGATGCGCCGCGTCGCCTCGATCCCGTCCAGTTCCGGCATGCGGATGTCCATCACGACGAGGTCGACGTCGACCGAGCGGGCCAGCTCGACCGCCTCCCTGCCGTTGCCCGCCTGGCCGACCACCCGCATGTCGCGGGCCGACTCGACGAGCATCGCGAAGGCGGCCCGCACCAGCGTCTGATCGTCGGCGAGCAGTACCCGAATGGGCTGCGACGCAGTCACGACGCGTCCCCCTTTTTTGTCTGTCGTCTTATCTCGGATATCTCAGATACCTCGGACCGCGCCGCCGCCTGTACTCCGGAGGACCGTGGCCCGGCCTGCGGCTCGGCATGCCGCACCGCCTCCGACTCGGCTTGCCGCATCGCCTCCGGCTCGAGAGGCAGGGCCGACCTTGATTCGGGAGGCCGCGCCGCCTTCGACTCGGGAGGCGGGGCCGACTTCGGCTCGGGTGACGGGCCCGGCTGCGACTCGGGCCGGGACGGGGTGCCGTCCGCGGGCTCCGCCTCGGGACGGGCCTCTT
>NZ_JAGMUE010000050.1:0-651 GCF_019049165.1 Streptomyces sp. AC627_RSS907 | reverse complement strand
CCGCGCAACGGGCCGGGTGGCAGCCTCCGGTCTCGCTGACCGCGGTCCTGCTGCCCGCCGCCCAGACCCGGCCCGCCTACCGCTCGCTCGACCCGAGCACCCTCGTCCTCGACGACCTGCCGGACGCCACCGGCGTGCTGCTCGTCCCCGACGCCGACCGCTCACGCCTCCTGCGGCAGCTCACCGAGCGCACCGCCGTGGTCGGCCCGACCCGGCCCTGGACCCGCGCGTCCGCCTCGTACGCGCGAGCCGCACACGCGCGCTCCCTCTCCCCTGACATTCGCGACACCGAGGACCACCTGCCCGAGCTGGTGCTGAGCGCCGACGCGGACGCGTTCGCGGACCTGCGTGCCCGGGCCCTCGCACCGCTGCGGACCGTGCCCGTCGCGACCGCGCGGCGGCTGGAGGAGACGCTGCGGGAGTGGCTGCTGCACCAGGGCAGACGGGACGAGGTGGCGGCGGCGTTGTTCGTCCATCCCCAGACAGTGCGGTACCGGATGGCACAGCTGCGGGAGCTGTTTCCGGATCTCGCGTCGCCGCAGCGGGTCCTCGAACTGACGCTGGCGGTCGGTCTCCGGGTCGACTGACGCGTACTCCTCGACTGACGCGTACTCCGATGGCCCACGGCCGCGTCCGGAAGCGGCCGTGGGC
>NZ_JAGMUE010000458.1:0-602 GCF_019049165.1 Streptomyces sp. AC627_RSS907 | reverse complement strand
CATCAATGGTGGGCAGTACGTGCTCGCGCTCCAGGACTTCGCCTACGACGCGGAGTCGGGAAAGATCGACGATTTCGACAAGGGGCTGCGAAAACTCGATGACCAGATAGACGCCGACACTCTCCAAGCGCAGAATTGACGGGGCCCACCATGGCAAGAACACGTAAAGCAGTGGAGGCCGTCCCGTCCGGCGGGTCGGACAACGCCGCGGCGTTGCGCCGCAAGCACCAGCGGGACCGGTTGCGCACCCTCGGGTTCCTCTCTCCGTGGCTGATTGGCTTCACCGTCTTCTTCGGTTATCCGCTGGTCGCCACCGTCTACTTCTCGTTCATGCACTACAACCAGATCGAGCCGGCCACGTTCGTGGGCTGGCGGAACTGGAAGTACGTGTTCGATCAGATGCCGCTGTTCGGCCCCGCGCTGTGGAACACGCTGTGGCTGGTCGTGGTGATGGTGGCGCTGCGCGTCGTCTTCGGTATCGGCATCGGGTTGCTGATCACGAAGTTGAAGACGGGTGTCGGCTTCTTCCGGACGGCGTTCTACCTGCCGTACCTCGCGCCGCCGGTGGCCGCGACCGTGGCGTTCGTCTTCCTGCTCAAATC
>NZ_JAGMUE010000457.1:0-581 GCF_019049165.1 Streptomyces sp. AC627_RSS907 | reverse complement strand
GTAGAGCCGGCCGCGCCCGGTCAGCGTGCCGTCCGCCACCCGCAGCTCGCCGGCCTCCGCGTGCGGGGCCCGCAGCCAGCTCCGCAGCGAGAGGTTGCCGTGCTTGGTGGTGTACGGGATGCACACGGCCAGCGGCGACAGGCTCGGGCCCGGCCTGCGGTCCACCAGCGAGCGCAGGTCGTTCAGGCCGGGCGCGAGCCGCCGGGGCCGCTCGTCGCCCACGGCCACGTACACGTCCCAGCGGCCCTCGGGCAGCGCGACCGTGCTGGGCAGCACGGCCCGTACCCGCCGCTCACCGGCCGGCGACAGCGGCAGCCGCACCTCGTCGGCGCCCTCCGCGTCGCCTCGGAGCCTGAGCACGAGCGCCGCGTTCCAGTCGGCGGGGTCGGGCAGCGCGAGGTCGACGATGTCGAAGGTGAGGCCGCCTGCGGAGTCGGCGACGCTGTCCGCGCGCAGCGGCGCGCTCGCCTCGGGCCGGGAGGCGGGCGTGGGCAGTTGTGCAGGGGGGGTCGTCATGCGGCACGTACCTTTCTGAACGCCTGTCGTCCGACGTCCTTGGTCGCGTACACGCCACTGAGCAG
>NZ_JAGMUE010000456.1:0-566 GCF_019049165.1 Streptomyces sp. AC627_RSS907 | reverse complement strand
GACTTGTCCGGGACGCCGCCGGGGGTCGCGAAGTCGCGGTAGACGCCGGTGACGATGGAGCCGAGCAGGGCGATGCCGAGCGCCGCGCCCAGTTCGTACGCGGTCTCGGAGACCGCCGACGCGGCGCCGGCCTGGTCGCCCGGCACGCTGGAGAGGATCACGTCGGCGGTGACCGTGAAGGAGAACCCGGCCCCGACGCCGACGACCAGCAGCACCGCGCCGAGCAGCGGGTACCCGGTGTCGCTCTCCAGCCAGGCCAACGCGGCCAGCGCCAGGCCGACGGCCGCGAGCCCGCCGGAGACCACGACGCGCACCGAGAACCGGCGCGCGACCAGGCCGGCGACCAGGCCGGCGGAGACCGCGCCGACCGCGGCCGGCAGCTCGGCGAGCCCGGCCTCCAGCGGCTCCCGGTCCTGGACGAGCTGGAGGAACTGGGACAAGAAGAAGACTAGGCCGGACAGGCCGAGGATGGTCAGCAGGTCGGCGAGGACGGCCCCGGAGAAGCCGCGGTGGTGGAAGAGCCGCATGTTCAGCAGCGGCGACGGCAGCGTGAGCTGGCGGCGTAC
>NZ_JAGMUE010000455.1:0-699 GCF_019049165.1 Streptomyces sp. AC627_RSS907 | reverse complement strand
CCCTCGAAGAGAACGGCGTCATCGACCCGGACGTGCTGTGGTCGTGCACCACCTGCGGCGCCTGCGTCGAGCAGTGCCCGGTGGACATCGAGCACATCGACCACATCGTGGACATGCGCCGCTACCAGGTCATGATCGAGTCCAGCTTCCCCAGCGAGGCGGGCACGATGCTCAAGAACCTGGAGAAGAAGGGCAACCCCTGGGGCCTGGCGAAGAAGCAGCGGCTCGCCTGGACCAAGGAGGTCGAGTTCGAGGTCCCGGTCGTCGGCAAGGACATCGAGGACCTGACCGAGGTCGACTACCTGTACTGGGTCGGCTGCGCGGGCGCCCTGGAGGACCGGGCCAAGAAGACCACCAAGGCGTTCGCCGAGCTGCTGCACATCGCGGGCGTGAAGTTCGCGATCATGGGCGGCGACGAGGCGTGCACCGGCGACTCCGCCCGGCGCCTGGGCAACGAGTTCCTCTTCCAGCAGCTCGGCCAGCAGAACGTCGAGATGCTGAACATGGCCTTCGGCGAGGACAGCGACGACGAGTCGACCAGGAAGCCCAAGGCGAAGAAGAAGATCGTCGCGACCTGCCCGCACTGCTTCAACACCATCGCCAACGAGTACCCGCAGCTCGGCGGCGAGTTCGAGGTCATCCACCACACCCAGTTGCTCCAGCACCTCGTCGACGAGGGCAGGCTGGTCCCGGTGACCC
>NZ_JAGMUE010000454.1:0-641 GCF_019049165.1 Streptomyces sp. AC627_RSS907 | reverse complement strand
GTCGGGTCTCATGCGCAACGCCTGCCGCACCAGGTCGCGCAACGTCACCAGGCCACGGCCCTCCTGGTTGGCGGGGCGCGTCTCGAGCCGTACGACGTGGGGGTGGTCAGGCCGCAGCTCCGCGGAATCCTCGGCCAGCACAATGCGCTCGCCCGGCCCCACCAGACCCAGCAGGGTGCTCAACAGGGTCGTCTTCCCCGACCCCGTGCCACCGCTGATGACGTACGAAAGCCGGGCGTCCAGGATCGCCCGGAGCAGCGCTTCCCCGCCGGGCGGCACCGTGCCCGCCGCCACCAGCTCGGCCAGCGTGAACGCCCGGGGGCGCACCACGCGCAGCGACAGGCACGTGCTCGCCACGGCGACCGGGGGCAGCACGGCGTGCAGCCGCGTGCCGTCCGGCAACCGGGCGTCCACCCAGGGCTTCGCGTCGTCGAGTCTGCGGCCGGCCACGGCCGCCAGTCGCTGCGCGAGTCTGCGCACGGCCGCCGCGTCGGCGAACTGGACTTCCGTGCGCTCCAACCCCGCACCTCGGTCGATCCAGACCTGGTCGGGCGCGGTGACCAATACGTCGGTGACGTCCGGGAGGGCGAGCAGCGGTTCGAGGGGGCCAGCGCCCACCAGCTCGGAGCGCAGGTCCCGCA
>NZ_JAGMUE010000453.1:0-542 GCF_019049165.1 Streptomyces sp. AC627_RSS907 | reverse complement strand
ACACCGCATCGGTGGTCGGCATCGACGCGGGCACCCCGCCGGCCTTCCTGCTCGCCATGCGCCGGCCCGACCGCGTCCGCCGCCTGGTGGTCATGGAATCGCTGCTCGGCGAACTGCCGGGCGCGGAGGACTTCCTCGCCGGCGGGCCGCCGTGGTGGTTCGGCTTCCACGCGGAACCGGGCCTGGCCGAGTCCGTGCTGGTCGGCCGCGAGGCGGCGTACGTCGACTGGTTCCTGCGCGCGGGCACGCTCGGCGACGGTGTACCGGCCGCGCTGCGGGACGCCTTCACGCACGCGTACACCGGGAGCGAGGCGCTGCGCTGCGCCTTCGCGTACTACCGGGCCCTGCCCACCAGCGCCCGGCAGCTCCGGCGGGCCGTCGCCGACGGCCGGCTGACCGTGCCGACCCTCGCCGTCGGCGCCCGGCCGGTCGGGCGGGCCCTTGAGCGGCAGTTGCGCCCCGTGGCCGACGACCTGACGGGCCACCTGATCGAGGACTGCGGCCACATCATCCCGTTGCACCGCCCGCGCGCACTGCTCGCC
>NZ_JAGMUE010000452.1:923-1375 GCF_019049165.1 Streptomyces sp. AC627_RSS907 | reverse complement strand
GCGTCTTCCCGGTCGACACGCCCCTTCCCCCCACCACCGGCCCCTCCCCGGTCGACACGCCCGTCCTGCCGTCCACCGGCCCCGCCGGCCCCCTGGGCACCGGAACCAACGACCCCCACCCGGGCCCCTCCCGCCCGCTCGCCGGCACGGGACCCCAGCCCCTGCCAACGGAAACCGACCCCAACAACCCGACCCACATCCCCGAGACGGAGCAACCGGCCGCCCAGCAGCCCGGCCAGGAACAGCCCGCACCCGTCTCCATACCGGACACCACCCTGACCGGCCCCACGACCACTCCCCCGTCCACACCCTCCACACCGACGCCTCCGCCCGCACCCACACCAGCACCCACACCGGCACCGGGCGGCGACCAGACCACGAGAGCAGGACACGGGCCCACGGCTGCCTCCTCCGGCCGCAACGACACCCCGGCCGGCCAGATCCCGGCCCCC
>NZ_JAGMUE010000452.1:0-829 GCF_019049165.1 Streptomyces sp. AC627_RSS907 | reverse complement strand
CCCCGGACGAAGCCGACACCACCGCCGGCTCACCCGAAACCGACCGGCCCCCCGCCGCCCCCGACGTCACCGACGAGCCCCCGGCCATCCCCACGGACGGCGCCCCAGGCGGTCACCCGAACGATGCCGTCTGGAAGGCGGCTTGGGACGCCGCCCCCGTCACCCTCCACGAACACGACTTCACCGTCCCCGGACCCGCCCACGACCCCCTCGACGAGAACAGCCGCCCCGAGAGCGTCCCGGCCCACTCGGTGCTCGAGGTACGCCGCTTCGACTACGCCGGCCACCCCGTCATCGACGTCACCCTGCGCATCCAGCTCACCAACCCCGAAATCTTCGCCGAGGAACAGGAATCCAAGTTCTGGGAAAACGTCCACGCGGCGGCCCAGCGTCTCAACAAAGCCGGCCTCCGCATCCACGACCGTGACCTTTTCCACCTCACCGTCCTGAACGCCGCTGACCACTCCGCCGCCCACCAGCGCTACCAGCGCACCACCCTCACCGCACACAACCCACACACCACAGAAACCGGCCAGGACAGCACAGCCACCACCTGGCACGTCGAAGCCACCCCCGCCGACCTCCTCCTCCCCCTCGCCCAGCTCACCGGCATCTACCTCAACAGCAAGATGGAACCGCACGGCATCCGTTCCGGCTCCGAGCACATCTACATCACCCCAGCCCCCCGCCCACGCACCACCAGCCAGAACACACCCCCCCTCCACCCCGACGACCACCCCAACGCAACACCACAGGACACCGAAAACACCGGGGTGGACCTGACCACCCTCAGCGGCACAGACGTCCCCATCTCACCCGACGTGGACAC
>NZ_JAGMUE010000451.1:0-565 GCF_019049165.1 Streptomyces sp. AC627_RSS907 | reverse complement strand
GCTGTCATGGCGTCTTGCCTGCGTGGCCTCTCCACGCGTCCCTCTCATCGAGCCTCTCGTCACACTCTTCTGGAAGGTGAACGAGAACGTCATGGAATTTGCCATATTGGGCCCGCTTCGCATGAACGAACAGGGGCGTTCTTATACCCCAACCGCACCGAAGCAACGGCAGCTGCTGGCCCTGCTGCTCCTCAACGCCAATCAGGTCGTTTCCACCAGCACCTGTATAGATGAACTGTGGGAAACGTCGCCACCCAACACGGCGCTGTCCACCCTGCAGTCCTATATCCTCCAACTGCGGCGCACACTGCGCAGGGTCCCGCGTATCGGCAGTTTACAAGCCGCGCGTCGCGTTCTGGAGACCCGCGATGGTGGCTATTTGCTCGCGGTCCGCAACGATGAACTCGACGTCAATATCTTCACGTCGCTGGTGCGCGAAGGCCGCGCCCAACTGCACCGCGACGATCACACCGCGTCCGCTCTCCTGACCCGTGCGCTGACCATGTGGCAGGGTTCCGCGCTCTCCGACGTCCAGGCGGGTCCGGTGCTCCGAGCCCACCTGGTG
>NZ_JAGMUE010000004.1:0-59594 GCF_019049165.1 Streptomyces sp. AC627_RSS907 | reverse complement strand
GCCCCCTGCCCCCTGCCCCATGCCCGGGAGGGTACGCCCGGCTCAGGACACCCCGAGCGCCGGAGTGGCCCGCCGCCGGATCACCAGGGCCATCAGCGCCGCGGCCGCGCACAGCGCGCCGGACGCGTACCAGACCACGTCGTACGAGCCGAAGGTGTCGCGGGCGACGCCGCCGAGGAAGGCGACGAGCGCGGCGCCGACCTGGTGGGAGGCGAGGACCCAGCCGAAGACGATCGCGCTGTCGTCGCCGTAGTGCTCGCGGCACAGGGCGAGGGTGGGCGGGACGGTGGCGACCCAGTCGAGGCCGTAGAAGACGATGAAGAAGATCATCGGGGGGTGGACGCTGGGCGCGAGCAGCATGGGGAGGAAGAGGAGGGAGACGCCGCGCAGGGCGTAGTACACGGCGAGCAGACGGCGCGGTTCGAAGCGGTCGGTGAACCAGCCGGAGGCGATCGTGCCGATCACGTCGAACACGCCGATCACGGCGAGCAGCGAGGCGGCGGCCGTCAGCGGCATGCCGTGGTCGTGCGCGGCGGGCACGAAGTGGGTCTGGATCAGTCCGTTGGTCGAGGCGCCGCAGATCGCGAAGGTGCCGGCCAGCAGCCAGAACGGCCCGGTGCGGACGGCGGAGAAGAGCACCGTGAGCGTGCGGCGGGCGGCGCCCGTGACGGGGGCGGGCTTCGGTACGAACTCCTCGGCGCCGTACGGCCTCTGGCCGACGTCGGCCGGGTGGTCGTGCAGCAGGAGCCAGACGAAGGGGATGACGGCGAGCGCGGCGAGGGCGACGGTGACGGCCGCGGGGCGCCAGTCGTACGTCTCCACGATCCAGGACAGCAGCGGCAGGAAGATCAGCTGCCCGGAGGCCGAGGCGGCGGTGAGGACGCCGGTGACCAGGCCGCGCCGCTCGGTGAACCAGCGGTTGGTGACGGTGGCCGCGAAGGCCAGCGCCATCGAGCCGGAGCCGAGGCCGACCAGCAGGCCCCAGCAGAGGATGAGCTGCCAGGCGGCGTTCATCCACACCGTCAGGCCCGAGCCGAGCGCGATCACCGCCAGGGCGACGGCGACCACGCGACGTATGCCGAAGCGGTCCATCAGCGCCGCGGCGAAGGGGGCGGTGAGCCCGTAGAGCGCCAGGTTGACGGAGACGGCGGCGCCGATGGTGCCGCGGGACCAGCCGAAGTCCTGGTGGAGCGGGTCGATGAGGATACCGGGGAGGGAGCGGAAGGCGGCGGCCCCGATGATCGTCACGAAGGTGACGGCTGCGACCCACCAGGCGCGGTGCACACGGGTACCGCGGCGCGGTCGGGTGGGCTCGGGCTTCCTCACGTCTGCTGCTGCGTCGGTTGTCTGGGTCACGTCATTGAGCGTGCGGTGCGCGATCCGGCCGATCGAGTGGCCCGAAAGACAGGGTTCGCTAGGATCGGGCCATGCCCTCCGATCGCCCGTCCGGCACGCACCGCGTCGTCGTCCTCGCCCTGGACGGCCTGCTCCCCTTCGAACTGGGCATAGCGCCGCGCGTCTTCGGGCTCGCCCGGGACGAACACAGGCGTCGGCTCTACGAGGTCGTCACCTGCTCCGTCCGGCCGCCGGGGCCGGTGGAGACCGACGCCGACTTCGCGATCCTGGTGGAGCACGGCCCCGAGGCGCTGGCCACCGCCGACACGGTCGTCGTCCCGGCCTCCTACGAGCTCGGCGCGGTCCACGAGGAGGGCGTGCTGACCGACGACCTGGCCGCCGCGCTCGCCCGGATCCGGCCCGGCACCCGGCTCGTCGCGATCTGCACCGGCGGGTACGTGCTGGCCGCCGCCGGGTACCTCGACGACCGCCCGGCGACCACGCACTGGGCCCACGCCGAGCACTTCCAACGGCTGTTCCCCAAGGTGCGGGTGGACGCCGACGTACTGTTCGTCGACGACGGGGACGTCCTCACCTCGGCCGGGGTGGCGGCGGGGATCGACCTGTGCGTGCACATCGTGCGCAGGGACCACGGCACCGCCGTCGCCAACGACGTGGCCCGCCGCACGGTCGTACCGCCCCACCGCGACGGCGGGCAGGCGCAGTACATCGAGCGGCCGGTGCCCGATCCGCAGCAGTCGTCCACGACCAACGCCCGCGCCTGGGCGCTCGCCCGGCTCCGGGAGCCGATCCAGCTGCGGGACATGGCGGCGCAGGAGTCCATGTCGGTACGCACCTTCACCCGCCGTTTCCGCGAGGAGGTCGGCGTCAGTCCGGGGCAGTGGCTCACGCAGCAGCGCGTCGAGCGGGCCCGGCACCTGCTGGAGTCGTCCGCCCTGTCCATCGACCAGGTCGCCCACGAGGCCGGCTTCGGTACCGCCCAGTCGATGCGGCAGCACCTCCAGGCGGCGCTCGGGGTCACACCGACCGCGTACCGGCGGACCTTCCGGGCCGACGTGTCCACAGCCTGTGGAGAATGAGCGGACGCCGCGTGAGGCGACACCCGCCGGAACACGGAACGGGCGGATCCAACGGAACGGGCGGATCCAGGGGCCGCCGGAACCCGAATCCGGCAGGACCCGGCCCCGGCAGGACCCGGATCCGTCAGATCCCGGCCCCGGCAGGACCCGGATCCGTCAGAACCGTACTCGTCGGTCGGCGGCGCGGCACCGGCCGCCCCGAGCATGGCATCGCGCGCCGCCACCCGACTCCGGCGCTCCCGCCCGGCTCCCCTCACCCCCCGGGGGAACCGCCGCCGAATCACGACCCGCACTCGCCGAGGGCTCCGTCACCGAGCCCTCGTCGTCCCCTCGCGGCGAATCGTTGCCTACAGCGTGAGGAAACGGTCACGATCCGTCAACCGGCGCAGGGGGCTTCCTCATTCACGCACTGCTCGCGAAGGACGCGCACGGAAGCACGTCCCGGCGCACCGCCGCATCAACCCCGGGGAGTGCGGCACCCCGTGCACCCGGCGCCTCCCACGCGCCGGGTGCCGGCCGCTACACGACCTCGTACGCCAACCCCTCGGGCGCCAGTCCCTCGGGCGCCAGTCCCTCGGGCGCCAGTCCCTCGGGCGTCACCGCGCCGGCGCTCCCGCAGGCCGGTGCCGACTCCAGCCGCTCGGCGCAGCGGTCCAGTTCGCACCAGATGCGCTTGCCGGAGCCCTCGCGGCTCCAGCCCCAGCGGTCCGCGAGCCCGTCGACGAGGGCCAGGCCCCGGCCGCCCGTCGCGTCGTCGCCCACGCATCGGGGTACCGGGGCCCGGTCGCTGGCGTCGTCCACCTCGAGGCGGACGGTGGCCTCCTCGGCCTGCTCGGTCACCACGCCCGGCAGCACCAGACGCACGACGGCGGAACAGCCGGTGTGCACCACGGCGTTGGTGACGAGTTCGGAGACGAGCAGGACCAGCGTCTCCGCGAGTGGTTCATCGGCCTGTATCCCGGACCCCACGAGCCGTGAACGCGCCCACCGACGGGCACGCCCCACTTCCGAGGGGTCGGGCCGGATCTCCAGCTGCACTTGAAGCACCTGCACCGCTCACACCATCCGAACCGGCGGACACGAAGGCTCACGCCTCATGAGGGCCACGATCGTAGCCATTTTCTGCATGACCAGGACAAAGGCCGGGCGAGGGCTCACGGAACGTGAATCCCTTATGGGACAGCATGGTTGACGTACAGTCACCTCAACAAGCGCTTCGGGCATATTCCAGCGCGAAGGAGTACCTGTGCGGCATACTGTGCGACGCTCGTTCCGGGAAGTCGAACAGGTGGCACCCGACGCCCGTTCGCCCCTGCGGGGCAAGGCGCGCACCGCCGGTTCCGGAGCCGCCTCGGGGGCAACTCCGGCACGGTCGGTGCTCGGGACCACTCGCATCCCACACAAGGTACCGGAGCGTGGCGCCGACTCCGGACCGTAACGGGTCACACGGCGGACACAACCCGGTATCAACGCTCCGTGACGACTCCCCGCCACGATCCGCGACAACGGACCGGGGGCCCGTGACGGCCGCCGACGGGGGTGGCCGCCGGTGCGGCGCGCGTCACTCGGGCACGGTGAAGTAGCGGGCGAAGGCCGGGACGATCTCCGCCTCCCCCACCTTGCCGTCGCCGTCCGCGTCGAGCGCGGCGGCGACCGACCGGGCGGTGTCCCGCTCCACCCCGAGCACGGTGAGCACGCGTGCGGCGTCCTCCACGGTGGCGGCCCCGTCACCGTCGGCATCGGCGACGTCCAGGGCCGCGTGCAGGAAGGGGCGGGCGATCTCGGCGAACCGGTCCGGGGTGTCCCGCAGCCGCTTGACGGCTCCGGTGACGAACTCCTCGCGGGTGATGCGCTGGTCGCCGTCCCGGTCGGCGATGCCCGCCATGCCCTGCCAGAACGCCTCCGCGCCGCCGTACAGGGCCTGGCCCTTGTCGGACCGGGCGGCGGTGCCGAACTCGGCGAGCAGCGCCTTGGCCGCCGCACTGAAGTCCGCGCGGTCGATGTAGCCGTTGCCGTCCTGGTCGAAGGTGGCGAACCGCGCGGCGATCCTGCGCTCGTACTCGCTGTTGACCATCTTTCCTCCGGCCGCCTCACGTCTCGGTGTCGGTGGGTACGTCCCGCTCGGAGCGTACGACGCCGGACGTGGTCGCGGGCGGGATCTACGCGGAGAGCGGGCGCGGCTCGTCGCCGGTCGCCGAGGCCAGGTCCGGGTGGACGTCGAAGAGCCGGCGCACCCCCAGCGCGCCGAGTACGCGGTTGACGTGGGAGCCGTCGACGGCGCCCTGGGCCGGCAGTATCAGGCGCAGCCTGCCCTGGCAGGAGCGGATCAGACGGCGGGCGGCGATGAGCACGCCGACCCCGCTGGAGTCGCAGAACAGGACCTCGGAGAGGTCCAGGACAAGACTGTGCCGCCCCTCGGCCACCTCGTCGTGCACGCGCTGCCGCAGCACCGGTGACGTCACCAGGTCCAGTTCGCCCGACACCTGGAGCACGGCCCACTCGCCCTGCCCGCCGCCGGTCACATGGAGTGTCACCACCATGCCCTTCATTCGTCGGAACGTCCGGATTCACCCAAAGTGGAAGCCGTGGTTACGCTTCTTGGGCCCGCGCCTGCCCACCGGCCGTTCCCGCAAACACGCGGCGAGAAACGAGGCCGGACCGGAAGAGGCTTGTTTCAGACTGTTTCGATCCTGTTCGATCGAATCCGGACGCACGTTAGAGGGTAGTTGAGACACTTACCACCTTCGGGTCCTCAGGGGCGTGCATTGCCACAAAGGGGCGTGCGCTGTCAGAGGTGCCGACTACATTCGGGAGGCGGTGGCCGCGGGCCGGAGCCACGGCACGCAGGTGGACGAACGCGGGGGACCGAACAGGGGGTGGAGGGGCCGCATGGCGCAACGGGACGTGCCACTGCGCTGGGACCGCAAGATGCAGCAGCGGCTCGCGCGCGGGGAGGCAGCCGCCCTGGGCGAGCTCTACGACCGGTTCGCGTCGCTCGTGCACGGTCTCGCGCACCGCGTGCTCGGTGACGAACGGGCCGCCGATCACCTCACGCGCGATGTCTTCGCGCACGTCTGGGAGCATCCGGACGCCTACGACCCCCGGCAGGGCCCGCTGCGCACCTGGCTCGCCGCGCTGACCCGCCGCCTGGCCGTGCAGCGGCTGCGTACCACCGAGACGGCCGCCCTCGCGCGCGGCGGCCCCGGCACCACGGAGGAGCTGGAGAGCAGAGTGCGCCACGCCGCGGTCGCCGCCCGCGCCGACTACATCGTCCAGTCCATGCCGGCACCGCTGCGCACCGCCCTGGAGCTGGCCTACTTCCAACGCCGCGACTACCGCCAGACCGCCGCCGACCTCGGCGTCACGGAGGACGAGGCACGCCGCCGCCTCCGCCTCGGCCTCCAGCTGCTCTCCACCGCCCGTGACGCCGGATCCGCCCAGGCACCCGGGGCGCCGCCCGGATACGGAGGTGCGGCATGAGCGGGCCACCCGGCGAGCACGAACACCGCGACACCCCCGACGACACCGGAACCCCGGACGACACCACCGCCGGCCCACCGGGCAACCCCGGCACTCCGGACACGCTGGGCGGCCCCCGTGAACCGGGCGGCCCCGCCGGGCCGGAAGGCCACCGCGAACCAGCCGCCCCCGGCGGACCGGCGGCGTCCGCCGGGGCGGGTGGGGCGGGGTCCGCGCCGCGCGTACCGCTCCCGCGGGCCTCCGCCGAGGACGGCCGGTGGTCGTCGCCCGGGCCACCGCCGGCGGTCGCGCCGCTCACGCTGGAGCACCACGTGCTGACGTCGCTCCTCGGGGCCTGGGCCCTGGCCGCCTGTTCCCCGGAGGAGGCGGCGGCCGTCGAGGAGCACCTCGGCGTGTGCGACGCCTGCGCCGACGAGGCCGTGCGGCTGCGCGAGGCCGTCGGGCTGCTCCAGCGCCCGGAGAGCCTCGACCTGGACCCCGGCCTGCGCACCCGCGTCCTGAAGGGCTGTCTGGAGCGCCGGCCACCGCGCATCCCGGTGCCCGGGTGGGCCACCCCGTACGACGCGGAGACGGCGCGGCTGGACGCGCTGCTCCAGGACATCGGGGACGCCGAGTGGCACGCGCCGGTCCGGCTGCGCTGGTTCGAGGCCGACGGCGCCGCCAGCCGCCGTACCACCGTCGCCGGGGTCATCGCACATCTGATGACGGTCGACGGGCTGGTCGCGGTCGCCCTGGGCCTCGCCGATCCGCTGGGCGACATCACCGCGGCGGTCCCCGCGCCGGCCGCCCGTACCGAGGCCTACTGGCGTGCCTCGCACTACCCGCCGACCCGCGCGGTGCGGGCGCCGTGGCGGGCACAGAGCCACGACATCGTCCGCACGGTGGCGTTCACCGGCGGCACGGGCGGTTCCGGCGGCGGCGCGGGCCGGATGCCGGTCTCGTACGGCGACTTCGAGCTGCCGCTGCACGACGCCATGCTGGACCGGGCGTTCGAGTGCTGGGTGCACGCGGAGGACATCGCCAAGGCGGTGGACTATCCGTACGAACCGCCCTCCGGTCGCCACCTGAACCGCATGATCGACCTCGCGGCCCGGATGCTGCCGGGCGTGCTGGCCGAGCGCCGCCGCGCCGGACTGGCCGCGCACGCCGCCCCCGCGCGTCTGGTCGCGGCGGGGGAACCGGGGCGCAGCCTGCGACTGGAGATCGAGGGTGCGGGCGGCGGCGAGTGGTTCATCCCGCTGGACTCACCGGGCGCGGTGGGCTCCGCCGACCACGAGGTGGCCCACGTCGCGCTGGACGACGTGGAGTTCTGCCGACTGGCCGCGGGCCACGTGCCCCCGGCGGAGGCGGCGGCGGGTCAGGTGGGCGACCGTCAGGCGATCAGGGACGTGCTGTTCGCGGCGGCGAGCCTGAGCCGGATGTAGGAGAGGCGGGACGGCTCGCGGTTCCGCGGGCGGTCGCGGGGGGTGTGGCTGCTCGCGCAGCCCCGCGCCCCCGCGGGTGGGGCCGGAGCGTACCCCCAGACCCGGTGGGACATCACGCCGTACCCGCGCCCCCGCGGGCGGGGCCGGAGCCCCTCAACCCGCGAAGTAACCATTCCAAGCGGTCCCGCGCCCCCGCGGGTGTGGCCGGAGCACCCGCCTCGAAGGGCACGGGGCGGGGCCGGACGTGGCCCCTGGCGGAGCCCTACGCGAACACCACCGTTCGCCGCCCGTTCAGCAGGATCCGCCGCTCGGCGTGCCACTTCACGGCCCGCGCCAGCGCCTGGCACTCCACGTCCCGCCCGATGGCGACCAGCTGGTCCGGCGTGACGTCGTGCCCGACCCGCTCGACCTCCTGCTCGATGATCGGCCCCTCGTCGAGGTCGGCCGTCACGTAGTGCGCGGTCGCGCCGATCAGCTTCACGCCCCGCGCATGCGCCTGGTGGTACGGCTTGGCACCCTTGAAGCTCGGCAGGAAGGAGTGGTGGATGTTGATGATCCGGCCGCTGAGCCGCTTGCACAGGTCGTCCGAGAGGACCTGCATGTAACGGGCCAGCACGACGAGTTCGACGTTCTCCTCGCGCACGATCTCCAGGAGCCGTGCCTCGGCCTCCGCCTTGGTGTCCCTGGTCACGGGGATGTGGTGGAAGGGGATGTCGTAGGACCCCACCAGTTCGGCGAAGTCGGTGTGGTTGGACACCACCGCCGCGATCTCCACCGGGAGCGCGCCGATCCTGGACCGGAACAGGAGGTCGTTCAGGCAGTGCCCGAACCTGCTGACCATGAGGACGATGCGCATCCGGTCGTCGGCCCGGTGGATCTGCCAGTCCATGTGGAAGGCGTCACCGATCGCCGTGAAGCTGGCGCGCAGCTTGTCCACGGTCACCGGCTCCTCGGCCGAGAAGTGGACCCGCATGAAGAACAGTCCCGTGTCGTGGTCGCCGAACTGCTGGCTGTCCTCGATGTTGCAGCCGGTCATGAACAGGTAGCTCGACACGGCGTGCACGATGCCCTGCTTGTCGGGGCAGGACAGGGTGAGGACGTACTGGTCGGCCGGGGTGGCGGCCGAGGGGGCGACAGGGGAGGACTGCTCGTTCATGCAGGACAGGGTCGCATATCCGGCCCCCGTCCCGGCGGACGTCCCCTCAGGCGGACCGGGTCAGGATCCTCAGCACCTCGAGCGAGCGCGGCTCCGCCTCGGGGTCGTCGCCGTCGGCGGTGGACAGCCGTACGTGCGCGTCCCGTGCCGCCCGCACCGCCTCCGGCCAGTCCGCGTGGTCGAGGTAGGCGTGCACCGGCGCGTCCGGCCCGACCTGGTGCATGATCCGCAGGACGCGCAGCACGGCCGTGTCGACGAGCGCCGCCTCCTGCGAGTCACGGAAGACCGTGCCCACGTACTTCTCGGCGGACCAGTGGTCCAGCCAGGTGTCCTCCACCAGCCGGTACACCGCGTCCGTGACGTCGCCGTAGCCGTCCACACCGGCCAGCCAGACGTCCCGCTGGAAGGCGGGGGCGGAGAGCATGTGGAGCGCGGAGCGCACCTGGCTGCGCCAGCGCCACCACGGCATGTCGTTGAGTGGCATGCCGCCCATGGTGGAGGAGCGACGGCCGCGACGGGAAGAGTTCTCCGAACCTTGCACGGTCATCGATCGTACGTTCCCCTCCACTCGTGACACACCGGCCCCCGCAATTCACCTTCGCGTCACCACGCGTTGACCGCAGGTCGCAGCCAGGTTAGCCGTGTGACGGAAGCGTGCGGGTACATGACCGGCAGGCGACCGACCCGCATCACCGTCCTCCGCGGCCTGCGCGGCCGCTCCCGGGCCACACGTACCGGTGCGCTGTCCGCGGGCGCGCTGGTGGCGTGTGTGTCCCTCGCCACCGGCTGCGGGATCGTCCCCGGTGCCACGGGGGGCTCCGGGGACGACCCGGTCACCGTCATGACCTGGGCGCCGAAGGACACGGGCGCGACCAACAAGCCGGGCATGCCCGCCTTCGCGCGCGCGTACGCCCGCTGGATCAACGCCCACGGCGGCCTGAACGGGCGCGACCTCAACGTCCTGACCTGCAACGACCACAACGACAGCGTGACCGCCGCGAAGTGCGCCCGCCGTGCCGTCAAGGAGGACGTGGTCGCCGTCGTCGGCTCCTACAGCCAGCACGCCGACTCGTTCTTCCCGGTGCTGGAGGGCGCGGGCATCCCCTACATCGGCGGCTACGGCATCACCAACACGGAGTTCACCAGCCCCCTGTCCTACCCGGTCAACGGAGGGCAGCCGGCGCTGCTGGCCGGCCTCGGCGACGTGCTCGCCGACGCCTGCGGGCCCGTCACCCTCGTCCGCCCCGACACCATCGCGGGCGACCAGCTGCCCGTGCTGCTCGACTCGGGACTGACCTCGGGCGGGCACGCGCCGGCCCACGACCAGCGGGCGGAGGAGGACGCCACCGAGTACGGCGACCAGTCCGAGCAGGCACTGGAGCAGGCGACCGCCGACCCGTCGGAGACGGGGTGCGTGGTGCCCGTCCTCGGGGACCGCACCGGCACGTTCATGGACTCCTTCCGGCGGGGCCGCGTGGACCACCCCGAGGTGCGGACCGCGACCGTGCTCGGCAGCGTCGACCAGACCACGGTCAACGCGAGCGGCGGGGCGTCCGGTCCCTACGAGGGCGCGTACGTCACCGGCTGGTACCCGGCGGTGAACGACCCGGCCTGGGACGCGATGAAGAAGGTGATCGAGGAGGAGGCGTTCGGCGACAACAGTGTCGACGCGGCGGACGCCGGGGTGCAGACGACCTGGATCGCCTACTCCGTCCTGCGGGAGGTCGTCGAGTCGCTCGGCGACGGCGAGGTGAGCGCCGCCACCGTGAGGCGGGCCCTCGACGGCGGGCTGAAGGTCGGCACGGGCGGACTCACGCCGCCCCTCCAATGGACGTTCGCGGACAAGCTGGCCTCGGTCGGCTTCCCGCGGCTGGTCAACACCGAGGTCACCCTCCAGGTCGTACGGCAGGGCCGCCTGGTGTCGGCCCGCAAGGGCACCGTGGACACCACCAGCACCCTGCGAAACGCCGACGTGGCCTGACCCGCTCCCCGGACGGACCGGGCGGCCCGCCCGGCCGGGTCACAGCTGGGCCGGGCCGCGTTGGGTCAGGCCGTACTGCTTGGCGATGGCGTTCCAGAGCTTGGCGGCCGTGGCCTTCTCCTTGCTCGCGGTGCCGCTCGCCCGGTTCCCGGCCTGGGTCTGGCTGGTGGAGCGGGCCTTGCCCTTGTGGCATCCCTTCTTGCCGGCCGTCTGGTCGGCCCAGGCCGCGTAGTGGTTGTCGGCCGACGCGGAGGCCTGCCACGCCTTGGTGAGGGCCGTGGTCAGCTCGGTGTGCCGGGGCAGCTTGTCCACGGACAGCCGGGAGAGGCTGGTGACCAGCCCGGTGCGCTGCTTGGCGGCCTCGCGCAGGTCCTTGGCCGCCTGGGGCAGGTTGTCGCAGGACCTCACGTCGGCCACGGCGTTGATCACCGTGGTCCGGCCGGTGCCGCTCTCGGCCAGCAGCTTGTCCAGCTCCACGGCCTGCTGCCGCACCGGGTCGGCGGACGGCGAGGCGGGCGCCGACACGGACTCGGAGACGGGGGCCGTGGCGGACACGGTCTGGTTGCCGCCCTTGTCCTCCTCGCCGCCCCCGCCGGCCATCAGCGCCCCGGCGCCGACACCGACCACGGCGATGCCGACACCGACGGCCGCGAAGAGCGGCAGGCGCGAACCGGACCGGCCGCCACGGCCGCCCCGGCCGCCGTTGTCGTCGTACCCGCCGTGCCGCCCGCCGCCGCCCGGGCCCTGCGGGGCGTACCCGGACCCGCCGCCGACGGGGTGCGGTGACTGCGGCTCGTCGAACCGGGGCAGCTGCTGGGTGGCCGAGGCCGGACTGTCGGCACCCGGCGCGCTGCGGAAGAGGCTGTCGAACTCGGCGGGCGGCTGCCGCCCCTCGTCGCCACCGGGCACGGCCCCGTACGGGTCCGCGGCGGGGCCCCCGGGCACGGGCGCGATGTACTGCGTGGCCTCGGCGTCGGGATGGGGGGCGGGGACGGGCGCGGCAGGGGCGTGCTGGTACCCGGGCGCGGGCTGCGGGGCGTACTGCGGGGCCCGGCCGAGGAACTGGGTCGACTCGGCGTGCGGGGCCGCGGGCCTCTCCGGCGGCAGCGCTCCCGGCGCCACCGGGGGTATGTGCTGCGTCGCGCCCTCGTCCGCGGACGTGCCGACCGGCGGCAGGTACTGGGTGGCGCCCTCGTCGGCGGGCGTGCCGACCGGCGGCAGGTACTGGGTGGCGCCCTCGTCGGCGGGCGGCAGGGGCGCCGACGGCTGGGGGGCGGGTGCCTGGCCGTACTGCGGGTACGACGGCTGCGCGCCGTAGGCCTGGCCGCCGGCCGGTGCGCCGTGGGCGGGAGCGGGCGCGCCCTCCGGGGGCAGCGGTCCCGGACCGGCCTGGGGCGGCAGGGCGCCGGGCGCCTGGGCCGGGCCGCCCTGGGCCGGCCAGGCCTGCGTGGCGGGCTGACCGCCGGCCTCCGGTGCCCCCCAGGGCTGGACGCCGGACGGCGTGGGCCAGCCCTGGTCCTGGCCCGGGGCCGGGCTCTGCTGCTGTCCGGGGCCCCACGGCTGGTCCCAGGCCTGGCCGCCGGGTGGCGCCGAGGCGGGCGCGGGCCGGCCGGCCTGCGGGCCGACGGAGCCGCCGGCCGGGCCGGGCAGCAAGGGCTCGCCACCGTCGGAGGGCAGCACGATGCCTTCGCGCGCCTGCCGCGCCGAGGGCTCCTCGCCCTGTCCGCTCTGCGTCACCGGGACTCCAATGAATGGGGGACCTTCGGAATCGTCGGCTCACGCTACCGGGTCCCCGGAGCCCGCTGCCACGCCGCAGGGGGCGTCAACTCCTTCCCTGTGACCGCAGTAACAAAACCGGGCCGCGGCACGCTGTTGATGGCCCCTCCCCCTCACCAAGCCGCATTCCCGGGCCCGTTGACGCGTCGACGGCCCGGCCCCTCACGCGGCCGTCTGCAGGTCGAGCCGCGCCCCGAACTCCCTGACCACCGCTTCCTCCCGGTACGGTTCCAACCGCGCCTGGAAGTCCTCCAGGTACTCGGCGCCCCGGTTGGAGCGCAGCGTCTCCAGGAGTTCCACGGCCCGCGTCGCGGTGGCGCAGGCCTGTTCGACCTCGCGCTGCTGCACCTGCGCGGTGGCGAGCAGCACATGACCGATGGCCCGCCTGCGCGCCCGCGACTCCGGGTGCCCGTCCAGGGCCTGCCGCGCGTACCGCGCCGCCGCGTCGGCCTGCCCGAGGTCCCGGTGGCAGTGCGCCAGCTCGTCGGCGAGGTAGGCCTCGTCGAAGTGCCTGATCCACACCGGGTCGTCCCCGGAGGCGGCGTCGGCCGCCTCCATGGCGCCGACCGCCCGTCCGGCCGCCTCGTGGGCCGCCCGTACGTCACCGAGCAGCGCGTGCCCGCGCGCCTCGGCCGCGTGGAACATCGCCTCCGCGCGCGGCGTCACCCGTCCCCGCGCCCCTTCCTGCGCCGCGCGCGCCAACTGTGCGATCTCGCGCGGGTTTCCGAGCTGGGCGGCCAGGTGGCTCATGGACGCGGCGAGGACGTACCCGCCGTACCCGCGGTCGCCGGCCGCCTGCGCGAGCCGCAGCGACTGGATGTAGTACCGCTGGGCGAGGCCCGGTTGCCCGGTGTCCACGGCCATGTACCCGGCGAGCTCGGTCAGTCGGGCGACGGTGGCGAACAGTTCCCGTCCGACCGCCTCCCGGTAGGAGCCCGCGAGCAGCCCCGAGACGACGCTGTTCAGGTAGTGCACGACCACCGGGCGGACGTGTCCGCTGCCGTGCTGGTGGTCCAGGTCCACCAGCGCCTGCGTCATCGCCCGCACGGCCGCCACGTCGGACTGGCCCACCCGTGGCCCGGCCGCGCGCGACACCTGCGGGTCGGGGGCGGAGATCAGCCAGTCGCGGCTGGGTTCGACGAGCGCGGAGGCGGCGACGGAGGACCCGGACAGGAAGTCCCGGCGTCCGACGTCGCTGCGCCACAGCTCGCAGACCTGCTCGATGGCCCCCAGTACCGTCGGCGAGAACTGGAGGCCGACCCCCGACGCGAGGTTCTTGCCGTTGGCCATGCCGATCTCGTCGATCGTGACCGTGCGGCCGAGCTTGCGCCCGAGCGCCTCGGCGATGATCGCCGGGGCCCGGCCGCGCGGCTGCTGTCCGCGCAGCCAGCGGGCCACGGACGTCTTGTCGTACCGCAGGTCGAGGCCGTGCTCGACGCCGCACATGTTGACCCGGCGGGCGAGGCCCGCGTTCGAGCAGCCCGCTTCCTGAATGAGCGCCTGCAGTCGTTCGTTCGGCTGCCGCGCGACGAGAGGCCTTGCGGCCATGGCGTACCCCCATGCGGTCTCTTGCGGTTCGATGCTGTCCCGGCGGACGGGAAGGTCCGGCCGTGCAGATCAATGCCCCGTCGAAGTGCCGACAATGCGAGCCTTACGAAGCTTGCGAGGATTGCCGGGGTAACGGCTGGTGCCGGCCCCCGACGTGGCTACCCAGCGCCCACGGCGAATCCTCCCGCGCGCCCCCACATATGCGCCCATGCGCCCCGAATGCGGAAACAATGCTCCTCCCCCGCGCGCGCAACCCCCGTAACCCGGGTTGAGCACGGGAGTTGAGTTCCACGTGGAAGAGACCATCCCGGGCACCGAAGCCGCACAGATCCCCCAGCAGCGCGGCGCATCGCTGCTGGAGACCGCCGTCCGCTATGCCGAGGAGCGCCACTGGGACGTGTTCCCCGGCACCTGGCTGGAAGCCGCCGACGGAGTGCAGCGCTGCTCCTGCGGGGACCCGGTGTGCGCCGCCCCGGGCGCGCACCCGGCGCGCGAGGACTGGGCGACGCAGGCGACGGGCAGCGCGTCCGTCGCCCGCCGGCTGTGGCAGAAGCAGCCGTCGGCGTCGATCCTGCTGCCCACGGGCCGGACCTTCGACGCGATCGACGTGCCCGAGACCGCGGGGTTCCTGGCGCTGGCCCGGATGGAGCGGATGGAGCTGACGCTCGGGCCGGTGACACTGACGCCAGACCGGCGGATGCGGTTCTTCGTTCTCCCGGGTGCGGCGGTCAAGGTGCCGGACCTCGTGCGGCGGTTGGGGTGGACGCCGTCGTCCCTCGATCTGGCCGCGCTGGGGGAAGGGACGTACGTGGCCGCGCCGCCCACGCGGTACGGGACGCGGGGGGCCGTGCAGTGGGTCTGCCGGCCGACCCCGGCGAACCGGTGGCTGCCGGATGTGGAGGAGCTGATCTCACCCCTGGCCTATGCGTGCGGCCGGGACCGGTAGCGCGCGACTCCGCCCGCCGGGTCGCCGCGGGTGGGGGTGCGGGTCGGTGGGCGGCTCGGATCGGCGGTTGCGGATCGGTGGGCGTCGGACGGGCGGTTGCGGATCGGCGGGCGCGGACGGGCAGTTGGTGACCGGCGGGCACGGCTCGGCGGACGCTGACCGGCGAACGCACATCGGCGGTTGCTGACCGGCAGGCGCGGCTCGGCGGACGCTGACCGGCGAACGCACATCGGCGGTTGCTGACCGGCAGGCGCGGATCGGCGGTTGCTGACCAGCGACCGCGGATTGGCGGGCACGGATCGGTGGACGCGCGGCAGCAGGCGCGCACGGGTGAGTGCGGTTCGTCCGTGGCTTGTCGGGCCCGTGTGGCGCAGCCGCACCGCGCAGCCGCACCGCACACCGCAGCTCCAGCGCCGGCGGACCGTGCCCCCGTCCGCGTCGCCCCCGTAGGGTTTTCACCCGACGGAGGGAGACGTGGTGAGCGCAAGTGCCGTACGCGTGCGGGGGCTCTGGAAACGGTTCGGGCAGCAGGTCGCCGTGGGCGGGATCGATCTCGAGCTGCCCGCGGGCAAGTTCATCGGGCTCGTCGGGCCGAACGGGGCCGGCAAGACGACCACGCTCTCCATGGTGACCGGACTGCTCCGGCCTGATCAGGGGTCGGTCGAGGTCGTCGGGCACGACGTGTGGCGTGATCCGGCCGAGGTGAAGGCCAGGACAGGGGTGCTGCCCGAGGGACTGCGGCTGTTCGAGCGGCTGTCCGGGCGGGAACTGCTCGGCTACACGGGCCGGTTGCGCGGACTGCCCGGCGCCGAGGTCGACAAGCGGGCCACGCAGTTGCTGGACGTGCTCGACCTGGCCGGGTCCCAGCACAAACTGGTCGTCGACTACTCGACCGGCATGCGAAAGAAGATCGGGCTGGCCGCGGCGCTGCTGCACAACCCCGAAGTGCTGTTCCTGGACGAACCGTTCGAGGGCGTCGACCCGGTGTCGGCCCAGACGATCCGCGGGGTGCTGGAGCGCTACACCGCCTCCGGCGCCACCGTCGTCTTCTCCTCCCACGTCATGGAGCTGGTGGAGTCGCTGTGCGACTGGGTGGCCGTCATGGCCGCCGGCCGCATCCGCGCCACCGGCACGCTCGCCGAGGTCCGCGGCGAGGCGGCCTCGTTGCAGCAGGCCTTCCTGGAACTCGTCGGCGCCGGTGGCCGGGACGCCGGGTCCGACCTGGACTGGCTGGGCGGCGGATCCCGATGAGCGCCGAGGCCACCCCGCCGTTCACCGTCGGCACGCCGGGCTCGCCGGGCCCCGCGGACACTGCCGGCGCCTCCGCCCCGTCACTCACCTCCGTCTTCGTACGGCTGAAGCTGTCCCTGCTGCGCAACGGGCTGCGGCAGTCCGGCGGGCGGCGGGCCGCCTACGTCGCCTCGGCCGTCGTCGTCCTGCTCTTCACCGCACTCCAGCTGATCGGCCTGGTCCTGCTGCGCGGGCATGCCCACGTGGACTCGCTGGTCGTGCTGCTGGCAGCCGTGACGGCCCTGGGCTGGGCGGTGATGCCGCTGTTCTTCCCCGGTGGGGACGAGACGCTCGACCCGACCCGCCTGGTGATGCTGCCGCTGCGCCCCGGCCCGCTGGTCCGGTCCCTGCTCACGGCGTCGCTGGTCGGGATCGGACCGCTGTTCACGCTGTGCATGTTCGCCGGTTCCGTGGTCGCGGTCGCGCACGGCGGGGCGGCGTACGCCGTCGGCGTCGTCGGGGCCGTGATCGCGCTCCTGGTGTGCGTGACCCTCGCGCGGGCCGTCGCCGCCGCCAACGTACGGCTGCTGTCCAGCCGCAAGGGACGCGACCTGGCGGTGCTGAGCGGACTGGTCGTCGCGGTCGGGGCGCAGCTCGTCAACTTCGGGGCGCAGCGGCTGGGTGCGTCGGGCCTTGAGCAGCTCGACCCGGCGGCCGACGTGCTGCGCTGGGTGCCGCCCGCGTCGGCGGTCGGCGCGATGGACGCGGCGAGCGACGGCGCGTACGGCACCGCCGCCGCCCAACTGGCGCTCACCGCCGCGGCCCTGGTGCTGCTGCTGCGGGTCTGGTCGCGTCACCTCACCCGGCTGATGACCACGCCCGACGGCTCCACCCTCCCGAGCGACAGCCGGCCGGTCCGCGAACGCGACTCGGCGGGGCTCGCCCGGCTGCTCCCCGCCGGACGCACCGGCACCGTCATGGAGCGCACCCTGCGGTACGTGTGGCGCGACCCGAAGACCAAGGCCGCCTGGGTGACCTCGCTGGCCATCGGCCTGATCGTGCCGGTGTTCAACGCCTGGCAGGGCACCGGCTCGGTGTACTTCGCCTGCTTCGCCGCCGGGATGCTCGGCGTCCAGATGTACAACCAGTTCGGGCAGGACACGTCCGCGTTCTGGATGGTGGCGATGACCATCTCGTCGGCGCGGGACGCCTATGTCGAGCTGCGGGCCCGCGCGCTGGCGCTGCTGCTGATCACGCTGCCGTACGCCGTCCTCGTCACCGTCCTGACCACGGCGATGCTCGACGAGTGGCGGACGCTGCCCGAGGTGCTGGGCCTGTCCTTCGCGCTGCTCGGCGCCATGCTGGCGACCGGTGCGTGGACGTCGGCGCGTTTCCCGTACTCCATTCCGCAGGAGGGGTACAAGAACGTCGCGCCCGGCCAGGTCGGGCTCGCCTGGATCTCGATCTTCGGCGGCATGGCTGCCGCGGCCCTGCTGTGCGCGCCGGTGATCGCGCTGACGATCTGGCTGAAGGTGGGCTCGGGCGGCGACGGCCTCCGTCTGCTGCTGCTACCGGTGGGCGCGGTGTACGGCGCCGCGCTCACGCTGCTCGGTCTGCGGCTGGCGGCGCCGAGGACGGCGAGCCGGCTGCCGGAGATTCTGACGGCGGTCAGCAAGGGGTAGTGAACTGCTGCCCCCGGCCGGGCGCGCGTGTGGTGTTCCGGCCGGCCCGCCGCCGGTCGCCGCGGCCCCCGGGGGCGAGGTCTCAGGCGCGGCGGGAGCGCCAGAGCCAGGCGGCGGTGCCGGTCAGGACGGCGAGCATCACCAGGTTGGCCACGAGGGCCGGGGTGTCGCCCGCCGGGGCGACGGTGGTCTCCTCCCAGATGAAGATGGCGACGGTCGGCAGGACCGCGGTGAGCAGCACGCCGACGGTCTTGCGGACCGGAGACCAGTGCACCGACGTGCACAGCAGCACCGCGCCGACGATGCGGAACAGGCCGCTGCACAGCTGCAGGGCGGGAACGTCGGTGACGACCGTCGCGGCGAGGTACGGGACGGTGAGCATCAAAAGCGGCACCAGGGGGTGCACCCTGCCGCGCCGGACGGGGACGCCCGCGCCTCCCCGGGCCGGGGTCCCGCTCCCGGCCGCGTTCCCCGCCTCGGCCAGTGCCGTCGCCGCGATGGTGCGGGGGTCGCCCAGCTCCGACAGGACCTCGCCGAGCGCGGCGTCGGGGTGCTCGGCGCGCGTCACCTCGATGTGTTCGGCGAGGTCGGCGAGGAGTTCCCGGCGGCGGTCGGCGGGGAGCGCGGAGGCCTCGCGCTCGACGGCGGAGAGGTAGTCGCTGACGCGGTCGGCAGAGGTCTTCATGCGTGGTCTCCGGGAGAGGCTTGTGGGGGGGTCAGGAAGGAGTCGACGGCGTTGCGGAAGCCGGGCCAGACGCGGGTGAACTCGTCGAGCGCGGCCCGGCCGCTGTCGGTGAGCGCGTAGTAGCGACGGGGTGGTCCCGAGGCGGACTCCTGCCAGGTGGTGGTGACCAGGTCTTCGCGGCGGAGCCGGGAGAGCAGCGGGTAGACCGTGCCCTGGCTGGTGGCCAGCGCACCGGACTCCTCCAGGACCTGGAGGAGTTCCACGCCGTAGCGGGGGCGGTCCCGCATCAGGGCGAGCACGCAGTACTCCAGGACACCCTTGCGCAGCTGGGCGGCTGCCCGGGCCTGCTTGGTCGAATCACCTGGTTCCATGTGTTGCATGGTACATGGCGTGGCAGGATGGCTGAGAGGTGGCGGGCTCGCCTTCAGGGCCGCGGACCACCGCCGCCGGCCCCGGTCCAGCCCGGAACAGGGACGCGGGACGGCTCGTCGGCGCACAGCCGGGGGACCCGGCCGGTGGGACGGCGTACGGCATTCGAGGCTGCCGTGGCCGCCATGGCCGGGTACGGCCGGACGGGAACCGGACGTCGGTCGCCTGTCCCCGTGGCGGCCGGGCCGCGCCTCCCGCCACCCCCCTGGCGCCGGGGTCAGCCCTCCCGGAGGCCGTCCAGGAAGGGCTCGATGGCCGCGCGCCACGCCTCCGGCTGGTCGTAGTGGACGAGGTGACCGGCGTCGGCGACCTCCGCGTACCGGCCGTGCGGCAGTACGCGGACCATCTCCTGCGCCTCGGCGCGGCCCAGCTCGCCGTCGAGGCCGCGGACGACCAGGGCCGGGCAGCGCACCTGGGCCAGTTCGTCCCAGTGGGCGTCGTAGACCCAGGCCTCGCGGGACCGGAGCATCTGCTCCGGCTCGAAGACGGGCCGCCAGCCGTCGGAGGACTCGGCCATCACCTCCGCGTAGAACTCGCCGCGGGCCGGATTCGGCCGCTCCACCCACGGGTCGTCCTCGCCGAACCACTTGCGCACGTCGGCGAGCGTGGCGAAGGGGACCGGCCAGGCGCGGAACCACTCGGCCCAGACCTGCTGCGAGGCCGCGCCGAGCGCGGAGGCCCGCATGTCGCAGATGATCAGACCGCGGACCAGGTCGGGGCGTTTGGCGGCGAGCTGCCAGGCGGTCAGCGCTCCCATGGCGTGCCCGATGAGGACGGCCGGGCCGAGGCCCAGCTGCTCCAGCGCGGCCTCGGCGTCCTCCACGTAGGCCTCCCTGATGTAGGAGGCCCGCGGGGGCTTGTCGCTGCGTCCGTGGCCGCGCTGGTCGAGGGCGACGGCCCGGTGGCGGGCGGAGAGCCAGCGGGCCGTCGGGGCCCAGTGCGAGGCGCGGCCCATCAGGCCGTGCAGCAACAGCACGCCCGGCGGGTCGCCGGCTCCGTACGCGGAAGGCGTGGCCCGCTGGTCCGGGTCGTGCGTGTCGGTCTTGGGAGGGTCGCCGAACTCCCACGCGGCGAGGCGTACGCCGCCCGCGCCGGTCACATCGATGCGCCGCGCCATAGGTCTGGCACCCCCAAGCTCCGCTCGGACCGTCGCCCCTTTCGGGCCCGCGGTCCTGTGAACCGTGTCCTGCCTGCCGTGCCCGTCCTGTCGGCCATGGCCGCCCTCGCAACTTACGGCCGGTCGGCCTCCGCAGGGTATCGAATACCTATTCGAAAACGCGGTCTCGGTGAGCAACACCCCTCATTCGAGTGACACCCCTCAGGGATTGATCGTCGCCGCCGGGGGGAGATCTTCAACGGGAGGCGGACCGCTCGGGGAAAACGGTCCGAGGGGATTGACCCTGAGAGCTCGGGGCTCCGGGTCAGCACAGGGGAGGACAGGCCCCGGCGCCACACCGCGCCGGGGCCCTCTCCATCTCTCCGGCACGTCCCTCCCCCCTCTCCGGCCGGGCGACGTCGCTTCCCGCCACGGCCAAGAGCACGCACGCGTACGCCCACGCCTCACGGCACAGCCTCGCACGCACAGCGCCCGGGCGCTGCGGTTCGGCGCACGGAACATCCCGGATCGCCGACGCCGCTCAGCGCACCGCCATGACCGGCGCGCCGTCGGTCCCCCCGGCGCCCGTCACCGCAGGGCCAACCACCGCACGGCCGTGATCAGCGCTTGGCGACGAACACGTGGGAGGCCACCTCCGACTCGAGCTCGGCCGCCTCGCCGCCGCTGCCCACCAGCACGCCACCCGCCGACTCCGTCACGCTCACCACCGAGCCGGGCTGCACACCCGCGCGGCGCAGCGTGTACATCAGCTGCGCGTCCGTCTGGATCGGCTCGCCGATACGGCGCACGACGACCGTCTTGCCCTCCATGCCCGGGTCCAGGTCGGCGAGCGACACCATGCCCTCGTCCAGGAACGGGTCGGCACCGTCCGTCTCGCCCAGCTCCTCCAGGCCCGGGATCGGATTGCCGTACGGCGACTCCGTCGGGTGCCGCAGCAGCTCCAGCACGCGGCGCTCGACCGCCTCGCTCATCACGTGCTCCCAGCGACACGCCTCGGCGTGCACCTGCTCCCACTCCAGGCCGATCACGTCGACGAGCAGGCACTCCGCGAGCCGGTGCTTGCGCATCACGCGCGTGGCCAGGCGACGGCCCTCGTCGGTCAGCTCCAGGTGCCGGTCGGCCGCCACGGACACCAGACCGTCGCGCTCCATGCGCGCCACCGTCTGACTGACCGTCGGGCCGCTCTGGTCGAGCCGCTCGGCGATCCGGGCGCGCATCGGGACCACGCCTTCCTCCTCCAGCTCGAGGATGGTGCGGAGATACATCTCCGTGGTGTCGATCAGTCCGGACATACGTGCCCCTCGATGAGATTGCCGGAGGCTGCGGCCCACCGGCGCGTGCGCTGGCCCTGGATTCAATTCTGACGCATACCACTGACAACCGTGCCCCGCCGCGACCACCCGGGGACACCGATGCCCGCCCGCCCGGCCGCGCCCACGCGATCCGGCCACCGGCACCGGTGGCGCGGCCCCGACCCGCCGTATTGACACCGCGCTGGTCCAGACCGCACGGTGATCCGCGACGCAGCCACACCGAAGGGGCACCGCATGAGCGACCGCAAGCCGGCCGGCCAGTTCCTCGACGCGGCGATCGACCTGCTGCGACGTGTCCGCGACGAGGAGGCCGACACCGTCGGGGCGGCCGGTGTCCTGCTCGCCGACACCGTGCAGAACGGCGGCCGGCTCTTCGCCTTCGGCGCCGGGCACTCCTCGCTCGCCGCGCAGGACGTCGTGTACCGCGCCGGCGGGCTCGCCCTGATGAACCTGCTCACCGTGCCCGGGGTCGTCGGCGTCGACGTCATGCCGGCCACGCTCGGCTCCGCCCTGGAACGCGTCGACGGCCTCGCGAGCGCCGTCCTCGACTCCTCGCCGCTGCGCGCGGGCGACGCCCTGGTGATCGTCTCCCTCTCCGGGCGCAACGCCCTGCCCGTGGAAATGGCCATGAACGCCCGCGCGCTCGGCGTGAAGGTCATCGGCGTGACCTCGGTGGCGTACGCCCGCGAGACGACGTCGCGGCACACCTCCGGCACCTTCCTCAAGGACCACTGCGACCTGGTCCTGGACTCCAAGATCGCCGTCGGGGACGCCGAGCTCACGCTCGACACCGTCCCGGCCCCCTTCGCGCCCGCCTCCACGGTCGTCACCAGCGCCCTCCTCCAGGCCGTGCTGGCCACGACGGCCGCCACCCTCGCCGACCGCGGCATCGAACCCCCGCTGCTGCGCTCGGGCAACGTGGACGGCGGCCACGACTGGAACGGGCGCGTACTGGAGCAGTACCGGGACCGGATCTTCTACCGCCACTGAACACCGGCGAACCGCTCCTCCGCCGACACCGCGCGTCCGCCCACAGGGAGCCCGGGCACCGCACGCCCACGCCCACGCCCACGCCCACCGGGGAACCCTGGCACCGCACGCCCATGCCCACCCGGGCACCCGACACCGCGCGCCACCTCCCGGCTCGGGCCCCCCGCGCCCGCCGGGACATGCACGTCCCCGCGCTCCCACCCGCCCGGGCGCCATCCGCCCGGCTCCCCGTCACCCCGCGCCCGTGTCCCCGGCGTGCCGCCGGCGCGTCTCCGTCGCGGCGGCCAGGTCCAGCGCCGTCGCGATGTGGACGGCCACGTCCTCCGCGTACATCGCGTCGGGCCGCTCGAACGCGCTTCGGCCCGCGCCCCGCAGGAACGTCACGACCCCCAGCGTCCGCCCCCGGCTGCGCAGCACCGCGCACAGCCCGTGCACCGTGTCCGCCGGCCACTGCCGGGCCAGGGCCCACTCGCGTACCTGCTCGGGCGCGGCCCTGACCCCCGCGCTGGCCCGCACCGAGCCCATCCGCTCCACGCACTGCACCGCCGGGTGCCCCTCGCCGTACCGCACCGGCAGCCCCGCCGTCCCGGTCGGCACGCTGGGGCCCGGGGCGCCGGACGGCGTGGCCGCGACCCGGACCAGCCGGACCGGCTCCGCCGCGTCGGTGTCGGTCTCCGCACCGCCCGCCACCCGGTCGATCAGGGCGTGGTCGGCGAACCCGGCGAGCGCGAAGTCCAGGTGGACGATCGCCGCCTCCGCCGGATCCTCGCACTCGGCCGCCGCACGCGCCGCCCGGTGCAACTGGTTGGCCCGGAACCGCAGCAGCGCCGCCTCCTGCTCGCCCTGCTTGGCCTCGGTGACGTCCTGGAACAGCCAGCCGACGCCCAGCGGCACCGGCTCCTCCGCGAGCGGCGACGCCAGCCGCACGAACCCGCTGCGCCAGCACCGGCGCCGCTCGCCCTCGGGGGTGCGCACCCGCACCCACACCTCGGCGGGGGCGGGCGGCGCACCCTCCGCGAGGACGTGCGTCAGCGCGTTCTCCAACTCCTCGACGCCCTGGGTGAGCAGGTCGCCCAGCGGCCGGCCCAGCACGGACGTACGCCCGGCCCCCAGGGCACGCGCCGCGTGGGCGTTCACCACGGCGGGGCGCAGGTCGGCGTCGACCAGCACGACACCCCAGCTCGCGTCCTCCAGCAGGGCCTCACTGAGCGCGATGGAACGCTCCAGGTCGATCTGCGCGTGCACCTCGCTGAACGCGCAGTACACGCCCGCGGGTCTGCCGTCCGGGCCGCGCACGGCCGCGGACTGCGTACGCACCAGCACCCGCCCGCCGTCCTTGGTCAGCAGCGCGAACTCGTTCACCTGCCGCCCCGGCGCCCGCATCGCGGACAGCAGCCGCTCCTCGACCTCCCCCGCGTCCGCCCTGCGCACCGCCCACCCGGCGAAACCCTGCCGCCCCACGGCCTCCGCCGCGGTCCAGCCCAGGATGCGCTCCGCCTCGCGGTTCCAGTGGGTGACGACCCCGTCCGCGTCGAAGGCGCACAGGGCGGCGTCCATGCCGTCGAGGAGCGCGGCCAACAGGTCCGCGCCGTCCCGCTCGGGCTGCTCCGGCTCGTCCGGCCCCAGCTCGTCGGTGGTCCCACTACGCCGGGAAGCACTCACCTGGACCCCCTGCAGGCTGCGTCCGCCGTACCCGTACGCCGGTTCGTTCACTGGCCTTCATTCAACTCGAACGTGACGCACCGCACACCGGGTTCCCACAAGATTGCAGAAATCGTTGTCCTGCGGAAACTCGGCATACGCCCCCGTCATGCCGGGTGCGGGTCGAGCCGCGGACCGACCCGTCCGTCACGCTCGCCGTCCGGCACGCACCGCTCCCGCTCGGCGCGTCCGCGCGCCCCGGCGAACCGGAGCCCGTCGGTGTCGGCCGCCGGCACCACCGTATCCACCGCCCCGGCCCCCCGCACGCGCGCGTGCGCCGGCCCGGACTCGGGTGCCGGCGCCAGGTGACCGGCGCGGACGCGTCCACGGAGACCGCAGCGGGAGAACGGCAGCGGGAGACCGGCAGCGGAGGGAGTCGGGAAAACCCGTTGAACGGTGGCCGACCGGTTCCTAGGGTGTGCGGTACACGAGAAGGGAGGTGGTTCGGCAGATGTATGAATACCGGACGCGTGAGGTGACTGCGGGCTAGCGGCTCGCCACCACACCCAGTGCGGTGCCGGACCAGTGCGCGAAGGACGCGTGCAGCCGGCCCAATCCCGAGCAGTCACCCGACCCGCGAGTCGCCGGTACGTCCGGCCGGCTCCTCCTCCGGAGGAACCAGACTCGCGGGTCGCCTGCGTTCAGGGGGCGCGTCAGTGCGCGATGGCTTCGTAGCCCTCGATCTCGCGCGGGTCGCGGGGGCCCGGGCCGATGTAGCGGGCGGAGGGGCGGACCAGGCGGCCGGTGCGCTTCTGTTCGAGGATGTGGGCGGACCAGCCGGCGGTGCGGGCGCAGGTGAACATCGAGGTGAACATGTGGGCCGGGACCTCGGCGAAGTCCAGCATGATGGCCGCCCAGAACTCGACGTTGGTGGCCAGGACGCGGTCGGGGCGGCGGTTGTGGAGTTCGGTGAGGGCCGCCTTCTCCAGGGCTTCGGCGACCTCGTAGCGCGGGGCGCCCAGTTCGCGGGCGGTGCGGCGCAGGACGCGGGCGCGGGGGTCCTCGGCGCGGTAGACGCGGTGGCCGAAGCCCATGAGGCGTTCGCCGGCGTCGAGGGTCTTCCTGACGTAGGCCTCGGCGTCCCCGGTGCGTTCGATCTCCTCGATCATGTGCAGGACGCGGGAGGGGGCGCCGCCGTGCAGGGGCCCGGACATGGCGCCCACGGCCCCGGAGAGGGCGGCGGCGACGTCGGCGCCGGTGGAGGCGATGACGCGGGCGGTGAAGGTCGAGGCGTTCATGCCGTGTTCGGCCGCGGACGTCCAGTAGGCGTCGACCGCGGCGACGTGCTTCGGGTCGGGCTCGCCGCGCCAGCGGATCATGAAGCGTTCGACGACGGACCGGGCCTTGTCGATCTCGCGCTGCGGGACCATGGGCAGGCCCTGGCCGCGCGCGGACTGGGCGACGTAGGACAGGGCCATGACGGCGGCACGGGCGAGGTCGGCGCGGGCCTGCTCGGCGTCGATGTCCAGGAGGGGTTTGAGGCCCCAGACCGGTGCCAGCATCGCGAGCGCCGACTGGACGTCGACCCTGATGTCACCGGAGTGCACGGGGATCGGGAAGGGCTCCGCGGGCGGCAGGCCGGGGTTGAAGGCGCCGTCGACGAGCAGGCCCCACACGTTGCCGAAGGAGACGTGGCCGACGAGATCCTCGATGTCGACGCCGCGGTAGCGCAGGGCACCGCCCTCCTTGTCGGGTTCGGCGATCTCCGTTTCGAACGCGACGACTCCTTCGAGTCCGGGTACGAAGTCGGACATCAGGCGGCTCCTCGTGATCGTGATGTGTGGCGGCGACCTGTGCGGAGGCTGTGCGGTCTCCTCCGTGGGGCCCGCCGGGTCCATCGGATCCACGGTCGTCTCGTCGACTCGCGGTCCTGGCGGTCATCCCTGTGATGCCCCGTACGGTCGGCGGTCACCCAACCGGGCCGGGATCAGCACGATAGCCCCGAGTGCCACGATTGGGGAGAGGGCGCGGCACTCAGTGCCACTCCGTGACGAAGGACACCGGGGATCCGGCCTGCGGACGGCATGGATGCGGCAGGATGGCCGCGTGACCGACCGTGACGCCGTCCCCGCCGTCCCCGCCGTCCCCCCAGTCCCCGCCGGCTCCTCCGCCTCTTTCGGCCTCGCCTCGATGCGCAAGCAGTACCGGGCCGAGGGACTCTCCGAGAGCGAGCTGGCCGCCACCCCCGTCGAGCAGTTCGCGCGCTGGTTCGAGCAGGCCGCGACGGAGGGCGGGCTGTTCGAGCCGAACGCCATGGTCGTCTCGACGGCCGACGCCGAGGGCCGGCCCAGTTCCCGCACGGTGCTGCTGAAGCACTTCGACGAGCAGGGCTTCGTCTTCTACACCAACTACGGCTCCCGCAAGGCGCGCGAGCTGGACGAGAACCCGCACGTGTCGCTGCTGTTCCCCTGGCATCCGATGGCCCGGCAGGTCATCGTCACGGGGGTCGCCCGGCGGACCGGACGGGACGAGACCGCCGCGTACTTCCGGACCCGGCCGCACGGCTCCCAGCTGGGCGCCTGGGCGAGCGCCCAGTCGTCGGTGGTGGCCGGCCGGGGCGCCCTCGACGCCGCCTACGCCGAGCTGGCCGCCCGGTACCCGGAGGGTGAGCGGGTGCCGGTGCCGCCGCACTGGGGCGGGTTCCGGGTGGCGCCGCGGACGGTGGAGTTCTGGCAGGGACGGGAGAACCGGCTGCACGACCGGCTGCGGTACGTGGCGGACGCGGACGCCGGCGGGGGCTGGCGGGTGGAGCGGCTCAGCCCGTGACGCCGGGACGCCGGTCCCGCCGCAGGGGCGCGCTCCGGGGCCCCGTGGCCGGTCCCGGGGTCAGTCCAGCGCCCCGTCCAGCAGCCGGGCCCACTGCTCGACCACCCGTTCCCGGCGGGCCCCGTCGTCGGTGAGCAGGTTGGCCAGGCCCAGGCCGCGGGCCATGTCCAGCAGGCCCTGGACGGTTTCGCGGACGCCCGGGCGGGTCTCGTCGGCGCCGAGGAGGTCGACCGCGATGCGGTGGCTCTCGCGGCCGACGCGGGCCTCCAGCTCGGTCACCCGGCCGCGCAGCTGCTCCTCGTCGCAGGCGGCGACCCACAGGTGGAGGGCGGCGCGGAAGAGGGGCCCGGTGTAGAGGTCGACCAGTGCGGCGACCACGGCCCGGCGGTCGCCGGCCGCCGCGCCGTCGGGGAACAGGGCCCGCAGGGCGACGGACCGTTCCTCCGCGACGTACTCCACGGCCGCCGTGAACAGGTCCTCGCGGGTCGGGAAGTGGTGCTGGGCGGCGCCGCGGGAGACCCCGGCGCGTTCGGCGACGACGGTGACCGTCGAGCCCGCCCAGCCGTGTTCGGCGAGGCAGGCCACGGCGGCCTCCAGGAGCCGCTGCCGGGTGGCCCGGCTGCGGTCCTGCTTGGGAACGCGCTCCGCGCGGTCGGCCGTGTTCACGGCGCCGCTCACACCACCCATTCCGGATCCCGTCGTTCGAGGAAGGCCGTCATCCCCTCGCGTGCCTGCGAGGAGGCGAACAGCCGGGCCGAGAGCGCGGTCAGGTCGGCCGCGTCCCGGTCGAAGGCCTCCAGCACCCTAGCCGTGAGCAGCCGTTTCGTCTCGGCCAGGCCCTGCGGTGAGGCACGGCGCACACCCTCCAGGACCGGCGCGAGTACGGCGTCCACGTCGTCGCCGGCCGCCGTGACCAGGCCGGTGCGGACGGCCTCGGCGGCGTCGAAGCGCTCGCCGGTGAGGTAGTGGCGGGCGAGGGCACGCGGGTCGGCACGGGGCAGGAGGGTCAGGGAGATGACGGCGGGGGCCACGCCGATGCGGACCTCGGTGAAGGCGTACGTCGACGTGGTGGACGCGGCGGCGATGTCGCAGGCGGCGAGCAGGCCGAGGCCGCCCGCGCGGACGTGCCCGGTGACGCGGGCGACGACCGGTTTGGGCAGCTCGACGATCCGCCGGAGCAGACCGACCAGGGCGTCCGGGCCGGGCGGGTCGCGCAGGTCGGCGCCGGCGCTGAAGGTGTTGCCGGTGTGGGTGAGGACGACGGCGCGGACGCCGGGGTCCCGGCCGGCGTCGGTGAGCGCGTCGGCCAGGTCGCCGACGAGGGCGGCGGAGAGGGCGTTGCGGTTGTGCGGGGAGTCGAGGGTGAGGGTCTCGACACCGCGTTCGCGGGCGCGGGCGACCGGGGTCATGGGCGCTCCCGTGTTTCCCGGCGCGGGAGCGGCCCGCCGGCCGCCCCGGACGCCCCGGCCGCCCCGGACGCCCCGGCCGCCCCGGGCGGGCCGGCGGCGAAGGCGACCCGGCGGACGCGTGCGCGGGGGGCGACGGGTTCGGCGACGTACGTCACGTTCTCACGCTCCGATGGTTCGGCTTGTCCGGCGGTCCGGTCCACTGCTCGTACGCACCACGCTCCGCCGGGTCAGTACGACTTGGGCAGGCCCAGGGTCTGGTGGGAGACGTAGTTGAGGATCATCTCCCTGCTCACCGGGGCGATACGGGCCACGCGCGCCGCCGTCACCAGCGAGGCGAGCCCGAACTCCCGGGTGAGGCCGTTGCCGCCGAGGGTGTGCACGGCCTGGTCGACGGCCTTCACGCAGGCCTCCCCGGCGGCGTACTTGGCCATGTTGGCGGCCTCGCCGGCGCCCAGGTCGTCACCGGCGTCGTAGAGGTGGGCCGCCTTCTGCGTCATCAGGCGGGCGAGTTCGAGTTCGATGTGGGCCTGGGCGAGGGGGTGGGCGATCGCCTGGTGGGCGCCGATGGGGGTCTTCCACACGGTGCGTTCGCGGGCGTAGTCGAGGGCGCGGGAGAGCGCGTAGCGGCCCATGCCGATGCCGAACGCCGCCGTCATGACGCGCTCGGGGTTGAGACCGGCGAAGAGCTGGAGGAGGCCCGCGTCCTCGTCGCCGACGAGGGCGTCGGCGGGCAGCCGTACGTCGTCGAGGGTCAGCTCGAACTGCTTCTCGGCGGCGCGCAGTTCCATGTCGATCTGCCGGCGTTCGAAGCCGGGGGCGTCGCGGGGGACGATGAACAGGCAGGGCTTGAGCTTGCCGGTGCGGGCGTCTTCGGTGCGGCCGACGACGAGGGTGGCGTCGGCGATGTCGACGCCGCTGACGAAGACCTTGCGGCCGGTGAGGACCCAGTCGCCGCCGTCGCGGCGGGCGGTGGTGGTGATGCGGTGGCTGTTGGAGCCGGCGTCGGGTTCGGTGATGCCGAAGGCCATGAGGCGGCTGCCGTCGGCCAGCGCGGGGAGCCACTGCTGCTTCTGGGCCTCGGTGCCGAAGCGGGCGATGACGGTGCCGCAGATCGCCGGGGAGACGATCATCATCAGCAGGGGGTTGCCGGCCGCTCCCAACTCCTCCAGGACGAGGGAGAGTTCGCTGATGCCGCCGCCGCCACCGCCGTACGCCTCCGGCAGGTTGACGCCGATGTAGCCGAGCTTGGCGGCGTCCTGCCAGAACTGCTTGTTGTCGGCGGCGCCGAGGGTGCGGGTGTGGCTCCTGGCGAAGGACGATACCGCCGCGCGGAGGGACTTGTGCTCGTCGGATTCGATGAGGGTGGTCACGGGGCTCCTTCGGTCGTCTTCCGTGTGCGGGTCCGTGGTGGCTGGTCGCGCGGTTCCCCGCGCCCCTGAGCGGCGTGTCCCTCGACTACGGCCAGAAGGGCCCCGACCTCCACCTGCCTGCCCGGCTCGGCGTGGAGAGCCGTGAGCGTTCCCGTGACCGGGGCGGTGACCTCGTGTTCCATCTTCATCGCCTCCAGCCAGAGCAGGGGCCGGCCGGCCTGGACGAGGGACCCTTC
Organism: Streptomyces sp. AC627_RSS907; assembly: GCF_019049165.1. Taxonomy (NCBI): domain Bacteria; kingdom Bacillati; phylum Actinomycetota; class Actinomycetes; order Kitasatosporales; family Streptomycetaceae; genus Streptomyces; species Streptomyces sp. AC627_RSS907. The sequence continues at coordinate 29,920 of NZ_JAGMUE010000004.1, read as the reverse complement.
CGCCAGGCCCTCCGCGACACGGACGACCGTGCCCGGCATGGGGGCCAGGAGGGAACCGGGGGCGCGCGGGGTGGTGGGGTCGGGGAAGCGGGGCAGGGCGGTGAGGGCGGTGGCGCCCACGTGGATCCGGTCGCCGTAGCGGGCGACGTCGTAGCGGCGCCGTACGCCGCCCGTTTCGAGGACGACCCGTGTGGCGTCGGCGTGGACGACGCGTACGCCGTCGGCCGCGAGGCCGGTGCGGGTGTGGTGGTAGCGGACCTCGTGCTCCTCGCCCGCCATGGCGTACCGCTTGACCTGCGGCTGCGAGGGCAGGTTGCGCCAGCCGCCGAACCGGGAGCGGCCACTGGCGTCGGCGAGGGCGGCGGCCAGCGGGGCGAGGGGGTCGCCGGCGGGCGCGGTGAGTTCGGGCAGGTGACGGTCCAGGAAGCCGGTGTCCATGCGGGCGGAGGTGAACTCCTCGTGGCGCAGGGAGCGGACGAGCAGGTCGCGGTTGGTGGCCGGGCCGTGGATCTCCGCCCGTTCCAGGGCGCCGGCGAGCCGGCGGACGGCCTCCGCGCGGGTGGGTGCGTGGGCGACGGCCTTGGCGAGCATCGGGTCGTAGTGGACGCCGATGTCGTCGCCGTCGGTGTACCCGGTGTCGAGGCGGATGCCGTCCGGGACGCCGAGGTGGTGCAGCCGGCCGGTCTGCGGGGCCCACCCCGCCGCCGGGTCCTCGGCGTACAGGCGGGCCTCGACGGCGTGGCCACGCGCGCGTGGGGGGTCGGCGTCGAGGGCGTGGCCCTCGGCGATCCGGAGCTGGAGGGCGACGAGGTCCAGGCCGAAGACCGCTTCCGTGACCGGGTGCTCGACCTGGAGGCGGGTGTTCATCTCCAGGAAGTGCGCCGTGCCGTCCGCGACGAGGAACTCGACGGTTCCGGCGCCGACGTAGTCGACGGCGCGGGCGGCGCGTACCGCGAGGGTGTGGAGTTCCTTCGTCAGTTCCTCGGTCAGGCCGGGTGCCGGGGCCTCCTCGATCACCTTCTGGTGGCGGCGCTGCAGGGAGCAGTCCCGGGTGCCGAGCGTCCACACCGTGCCGTGGGTGTCGGCGAGGATCTGCACCTCGACGTGGCGGCCGTCGACCACGTACGGCTCGACGAACACCTCGCCGTCGCCGAACGCGCTCGCCGCCTCCGCGCGGGCGGCGGCCAGTTCGGCGCCGAGGTCGGCGAGGCGGCGTACGACGCGCATGCCGCGCCCGCCGCCGCCCGCCGCCGCCTTCACCAGGACCGGCAGGTCGGCCTCGGTGACCTCGCCCAGGGGGGCGATGCCCATCAGTTCCTTGGCACGCGTCTTGGACGCCATCGCCTCGATCGCCTCCGGGGGCGGTCCGATCCAGGTCAGGCCGGCGTCGACGACGGCGCGGGCGAAGCCGGCGTTCTCGGAGAGGAAGCCGTAGCCGGGGTGCACGGCGTCGGCGCCGGCGGTGATCGCGGCCTTCACGATCAGGTCGCCGCGCAGGTAGGTGTCGGCGGACGCGGTCCCCGGCAGTCGTACCGCCGCGTCGGCCACGCGCGTGTGGAGGGCGTTCGCGTCGGCGTCCGAGTGCACCGCCACCGTCCGGATTCCCGATTCCCGGCAGGTGCGGAAGACGCGGCAGGCGATCTCGCCCCGGTTGGCGACGAGCAGAGAAGTGATCATTGGTTCCTCCCACCTCACATGCGGAAGACGCCGAAGCCACCGCGCGCGCCCTCGTAGGGGGCGGTGTGGATGGCCGACAGGCACAGGCCGAGGACGGTGCGGGTGTCGCGCGGGTCGATGACGCCGTCGTCGTGGAGCCGTCCGGACAGGAACACGGGCAGTGACTCGGACTCGATCTGCTGCTCCACCATGGCGCGCAGCGCCGCGTCCGCCTCGTCGTCGTACGGCTGTCCCTTCGCGGCGGCCGACTGGCGGGCGACGAGGGACAGCACGCCGGCGAGCTGCTGCGGGCCCATGACGGCGGACTTGGCGCTGGGCCAGGCGAAGAGGAAGCGGGGGTCGTAGGCCCTGCCGCACATGCCGTAGTGACCGGCGCCGTAGGACGCCCCCATGAGGACGGACAGGTGGGGGACGCGCGAGTTGGAGACGGCGTTGATCATCATCGCGCCGTGTTTGATGATGCCGCCCTGCTCGTACTCCTTGCCGACCATGTAGCCGGTGGTGTTGTGCAGGAACACCAGCGGGATGTCGCGCTGGTTGGCGAGCTGGATGAACTGGGCGGCCTTCTGCGACTCCTCGCTGAACAGGACGCCCCGCGCGTTGGCGAGGACGCCCACCGGGTAGCCGTGCAGGGTCGCCCACCCGGTGGTCAGGCTCGTCCCGTACAGCGGCTTGAACTCGTCGAAGTCGGAGGCGTCGACGACGCGGGCGATGACCTCGCGCGGGTCGAAGGGTGTCCTGAGGTCGCCGGGGACGATGCCGAGGAGTTCCTCCGGGTCGTACTCGGGCGGCTCGGCCGGTGCCGGGTCGGCGTACGCCTTGCGGTGGTTGAGGCGGGCGATCACACGGCGGGCCTGCCGGATCGCGTCCGGCTCGTCCAGGGCGAAGTGGTCGGCGAGGCCGGAGGTGCGGGCGTGCATCTCCGCGCCGCCCAGCGACTCGTCGTCGCTCTCCTCGCCGGTGGCCATCTTCACCAGCGGCGGTCCGCCGAGGAACACCTTGGCCCGCTCCCTGACCATGATCACGTGGTCGGACATGCCCGGGATGTAGGCGCCGCCGGCCGTGGAGTTGCCGAAGACGACGGCGACGGTGGGGATGCCGGCGGCGGACAGCCGGGTGAGGTCCCGGAAGATCGCGCCGCCGGGGATGAAGATCTCCTTCTGGGAGGGCAGGTCGGCACCGCCCGACTCCACCAGGCTGACGCAGGGCAGCCGGTTGGCGAGCGCGATGTCGTTGGCGCGCAGGGCCTTCTTCAGCGACCAGGGGTTGCTGGCGCCGCCGCGCACGGTCGGGTCGTTGGCGGTGATCAGGCACTCCACGCCCTCGACGACTCCGATGCCGGTGACGAGGGAGGCGCCGACCGTGTACTCGCTGCCCCAGGCGGCGAGCGGCGACAGCTCCAGGAAGGGCGTGTCGGGGTCGAGGAGCAGCTCGACGCGCTCGCGGGCGAGGAGCTTGCCGCGCCCCCGGTGCCGGGCGACGTACTTCTCGCCGCCGCCCGCCAGCGCCTTGGCGTGCTCGGCGTCCAGGTCGGCCAGTCTGGCGAGCATGGCCTCGCGGTTCGCCCGGTGTTCGGGGGCTGTGGGGTCGAGCGTGGAGGCGAGGACGGTCACAGCAGGACCTCCGGGATGTCGAGGTGGCGGGAGCGCAGCCATTCGCCGAGCGCCTTGGCCTGCGGGTCGAAGCGGTGCCGGGCGGCGACGCCCTCGCCGAGGAGCCCCTCGACGACGAAGTTGAGGGCGCGCAGGTTGGGGAGCGGGTGCCGGGTGACGGGCAGGTCGCGGGCCTCGGGGACCAGCTCCCGGAACCGGTCCGTGGTCAGCTCGTGCGCGAGCCAGCGCCAGGCGTCGTCGGTCCGTGCCCACACGCCGACGTTGGCGTCACCGCCCTTGTCGCCGCTGCGGGCCCCGGCGACCCTGCCGAGGGGGGCGCGGCGTACGGGGCCCGGCGGCAGCGGCTGCGGCAAGGGGGGTTCCGGTACGACCGCCGGTACCGCCGTGTCCTGGGCCGGCGCCACCGGGACCCGGCGTCCGTCGGGCAGGACGGCCACGTGCTCGACGGCGTCCCGGGGGACGTACACGTCCTCGAAGACCCCGTAGGGCGTGCCCTTTCCCGGTGGCGCGAGCACGTGGAACCCGGGGTAGCTGGCGAGGGCCAGCTCGACGGCGGCCCCGCTCAGCGCCCGCCCGACGACCTGCTGGTCGGCGTCGCGGACGACGAGCCGCAGCAGGGCGGCGGCCGTCTCCTCGGTCGGGGCGTCGGGCCGGTCGGTGCGGACCAGGTCCCAGCGGACGTCGGCGGCCTTGCCGAGGGCGGGCGCCATCTGTTCCCGTACGAGCGCGGCCTTGGCCTCGATGTCGAGGCCGGTGAGGACGAAGGTGATCTCGCCCCGGAAACCGCCGAGGCGGTTGCGTCCGACCTTGAGCGTGGCCGGCGGGGCCTCGCCGCGCACGCCCTCGACGCGTACCCGGTCGGGGCCGTCCTGGCTGAGCCGTACGGTGTCCAGCCGGGCGGTGACGTCCGGCCCGGCGTACCGGGCGCCGCCCGTCTCGTACAGCAGCTGGGCGGTCACCGTGCCGGTGTCGACGAAGCCGCCGGTGCCGTCGTGCTTGGTGATGACGCAGCTGCCGTCGGCGTGCAGCTCGGCGAGGGGGAAGCCGGGGTGCCGGACGTCGCCCTCGCGGAAGAACGCGTAGTTCCCGCCGGTCGCCTGCGCCCCGCACTCCAGCACGTGCCCGGCGACGACCGCGCCCGCGAGCCGGTCGTACTCCGTCGGCGCCCAGCCGAAGTGCGCGGCGGCGGGCCCGGTGACCAGGGCGGCGTCGGTGACCCGCCCGGTGACGACGACGTCGGCGCCCGCGCGCAGGCACGCGGTGATGCCGAAGCCGCCGAGGTAGGCGTGGGCGGCGAGGCTGCCGGGGTGGGCGGCGGTGAGGTCGTCGCCCTCGACGTGCGCGACGCGTACGGGGATGCCGAGCCGGGCGGCGAGGGCGCGTACGGCGTCGGCGAGACCGGCCGGGTTGAGCCCGCCGGCGTTGCTGACGATCCGGACGCCCCGCTCGTGGGCGAGGCCCAGGCACTCCTCCAGCTGCCGCAGGAAGGTGCGGGCGTATCCGGCGCCGGGGTCCTTCAGCCGGTCGCGGCCCAGGATGAGCATGGTCAGCTCGGCGAGGTAGTCGCCGGTGAGGACGTCCAGCGGGCCCCCGGTGAGCATCTCGCGCAGGGCGTCGAAGCGGTCGCCGTAGAAGCCGGAGGCGTTGCCGACGCGCAGCGGTGCCGTCACCGCCGGGCCCCCTTCGGCCGCCGCCCCGCCCCGGGCGGCCCGGCGAAGGCCTGGGCGATGTCCAGCCACCGGTCGGCGTCCGGGCCCTCGGCGCGCAGGGCGAGGTCGGTGCGGTGGGCGCGCTGGGTGGCGAGGAGGCAGAAGTCGAGGGCGGGGCCCGTGACGCGCTGGCCCGCGTCTTCGGGGCCGTAGGTCCACAGGTCCCCGCCGGGCCCGGTGAGCTCGACCCGGAACCGGTCGGCGGGCGGAGTGAGGCCGTGGGCCGCGTAGGCGAAGTCCCGGGCGCGGACGCCGATGCGGGCCACGTGGCGCAGCCGGTCGGTGGGTGGGCGCGTCACACCGAGGGCGTCCGCGATGTCGAGGCCGTGGGCCCAGGTCTCCATCAGGCGGGCGGTGGCCATGGAGGCGGCGGCCATGGGCGGGCCGTACCAGGGGAAACGGGCGCCGGGGGCGGACGCGCGCAGCGCCCCGTCGAGGGCGGCGCGGCCCGTGCGCCAGGCGGCCAGCAGCTCGGCGGGGGCCTGCCGGGCGCCCTCCTCGGCGCCGTCGTCGACGTACCGGTCGGGTGCGGCGAGGGCCTTTTCCACCAGGGCGCGGAAGCCGTCCTCGTCGGTGACGGCCAGCAGGGCGGACCGGTCGGTCCAGGCCAGGTGCGCGATCTGGTGGGCGATCGTCCAGCGGGGCGCCGGGGTGGCCAGCCGCCACTCCTCGGGGCCCAGCGGGGCGACCAGCGCGTCGAGCTCCTCGCTCTCCTCGCGCAGGTCGTCGATCACGGGCGTCGGGTCGGACACGGGGCGCTCCCCTCGGGCACGGCGGCGTGCGGCGCGGTGGGGAGGAGCATGGCAGGGGGTCGGGAAACAATCAAGCATGCTTGCATGCATTCCGGCCGCGGGCTCGGGGCTCGGTTCCGGGGTTCGGTGATTCCCCGGGGCTCGGTGTCCGGCCCCGGGCTCAGTGACCGGTCCCGGGCTCAGTGTCCGGTCCCGGGCTCAGTGTCCGGCCCCGGGCTCAGTGTCCGGCCCCGGGCTCGGTGACCGGCCGTGAGGGGACCGGACGTCCCGGCGCATCGGTGCCCCGGCGGTCCGCCGCCGGGGCATGCGCTCCGGCACCCCGTCCGGCGTCCCGCGACGCGAGCCGTCAGCGTGCCGTGGGGGTGAGGGCTAGCGGCCGTCGTCCCCCGGCCCCGGGAGCGGCCGCCGCTTCCCGCCGCCCCGCCCCACCTGCGTCCGTACCGCACCCATGCTGGCCGCGATGACCAGCGCGATGGCCGCGGACTGCGTGGCGGACAGGGCCTGGTCGAGGATGAGGAAGCCGGCCGCCGCGGCGATGGCGGGCTCCAGGCTCATGAGGATGGCGAAGGTCGGCGCGGGCATGCGGCGCAGGGCGAGGAGTTCGAGGGTGTAGGGCAGGACGGAGGAGAGCAGGGCCACCCCGGCACCCAGCGCGAGCGTCACCGGCTCGACGAGCCTCGCGCCCGACTCCGCGATGCCCAGCGGGAGGAACAGCACCGCCCCGACGGCCATCGCGAGGGCCAGCCCGTCGGCCTGCGGGAAGCGGCGCCCGGTGCGCGCGGAGAAGACGATGTACGCCGCCCACATCGCGCCCGCCGCCAGTGCGAAGGCGGCGCCGGCCGGGTCGAGGCCGTCGAAACCGCCGCCGCCGAGGAGGAAGACGCCGGCCAGGGCCAGCGCGGCCCAGACGAGGTTGACCGCGCGCCGGGAGGCGAGGACGGAGAGGGCGAGCGGGCCGAGCACCTCCAGGGTGACGGCGGGGCCGAGGGGGATGCGGTCGACCGCCTGGTAGAAGAGGCCGTTCATGCCGGCCATGGCGACGCCGAAGACGACGACCGTGCCCCAGTCGGCCCGGGAGTAGCCGCGCAGCCGGGGCCGGCAGACCAGGAGCATGACGACGGCGGCCACGACCAGCCGCAGGGTCACCACGCCGAGCGCGCCGGCCCGGGGCATCAGACTCACCGCCAGTGCCGCGCCGAACTGCACGGACACTCCACCGGCGAGGACCAGCCCGACGGGGCCGAGGGCCCCCCACCGGCCACCCGGCGCACCGCTCGGCGTGGGCGCGTGGCCGGTGGCGGCGGCCGGGGACGAGGTGCCGGGGGTGGCGCTGGGGGTGCTCACGAGGGCTCCGGGACGGTCTGCGGGTGGGTGTCGTTCGACGCGCCGCACGACTGGATCCAGGGCAAGGGACCTGGTCAGGCGTGTAGCACATTCATGCAACTGTCACGCGAGGGGAACGCGGCTGTCAACGGAGGTCCGTCAGGCGGTCGGGACTCGCCGGACGGGCCCGCACCCCGACCAGGTACCGTCCGCTCTGTGAGACGACTCCTGACCCGCCTCTGGCGCCTCCTGCGCCCGGTGCAGAGCCGCGTCATGTGGCTCGTGAACGCCAAGTTCGTGGTCGGCGTGACCGGCGTCGTGCGCGACGACGAGGGGCGGGTCCTGCTGCTGAAGCACCGGATGTGGCCGCCCGGCCGCCAGTGGGGTCTGCCGAGCGGCTTCGCACGCAAGGGCGAGGACTTCCGGCTGACCGTGGTGCGCGAGGTCAAGGAGGAGACCGGCCTCGACGTGGAGGTGGGCCGCCTCGTCATGCTGAACAGCGGCCTGCGCACCCGCCTCGAAGCCGCCTACGAGGCGCGTCTGCTGGGCGGCGAGCTGCGCATCGACCCCGCCGAGATCCTGGAGGCCCGCTGGTGCCGCCCGGACGACCTCCCCGAGGACGTCCAGCCGGTGTGCCATCCGCTGGTACGGGGCGAGACGACACCCTGAGCCGATATCCCTCCCGGGCCGGCGCGGGGCGGGGACGGCGCCCGTCGCGGCCGGGGTGCCGTCCCGTTCGAAGGAGCCCCTGAGCAGGCCCTTGCCGGAGCCGAGCCCGAAGACCAGGTCGGCATGCCCGTCACCGTCGAAGTCACCGGCGGTGAGTTGTTCCTCCAGGATCGGGTCGTTGTCCCAGAAGACGTGGCTGCCGTCCGTCCCCGGCACCCGGGTGGCCCGCGACAACCCGCCCGGGGAGCCCCACATGATCACGCACCAACCGGACCACACGGTTCCGCCCCCGTTCCCCGGCCTGCGCAGAGCGGGGCGCTCAGGCGCGGTCCTGCGTGTCAGACCGGTCGACGCCCGACGGCCAGCAGATGCGAACTCGCCGCCAGCAGATCCGGGTGGGGCTCGGCCATACGCGCGGCCGTGAGGGCGGACTCGAACAGGCTCGACTCCCGGAACGACTGACCGGTGTTCCGCTCCGCCGCCGCCAGCAGGGACCATGCGGGCCCCTCGATCCCGAAAACCTCCGCGCCGGTGAATCCCGCCGCCGCCACCTCGTCGCGCAACTGCTCCCCGCTGTGGAAGTACGCCGTCGTGAACGCCTTCTTCCCGTCGTGCACCTGGGTCGCAAGGATCACCCCGATGCTCTCCCGCATCGACTCCTTGTGCAGGTGGGCGTACGCGGCGTGCTCGAACAGCGACGCGTACCGGTTGATACCGGCGACCGCCAGCAACCCGCCGGGCTTCACCACACGGCGTGCCTCCGCGAGCGCACGGTCCCGGTCCGCCCGCTCCGGCAGGTGGTACAGGGGACCCAGCATGAGGACGACGTCGTAGGAGCCGTCGTCGGCCGTGAGACATCGCGCATCGCCCAGTTCGACGGACGCGCCGGTGGCCTTGGCCTGTTCCACGTGACGGGGAATCGGGTCGACCAGATGCACCACGTACCCGTCCTCGACAAGCCACCGGGCGTGCGTCCCGGGACCGCCACCGACGTCGAGCACCCGAGCCGGTGACGAGGGGAGGTGGCGGCGCAGCAACTCCTGCGTACGTACCATCTCCAGACGCCCGTCGGCGGTGGTGACCAGCCGGTCCGCCTCGTCGACGATCTCGCTGTAGAACCTCACGATCTCTGGCGTTACCTCGGGGCTCGTCATCTCTGCATTCTGGTGCTGCACCGGTGGACCAGTCCAGCGATCGGGAAGGAGTGCCATGCCACTGTTGAAGTACGAGCAGATCGCCGACGATCTGCGCACCCGGGTCGCGAACGGCGAGTTCGGTCCGGGAGACCTCCTGCCGTCGGGTCGCGACCTGGCCGAACAGTGGGGCGTGTCACGGGCCACCGTGGTCAAGGCGTACGACATCCTGCGTCACGACGGACTCGTCGTCGCGCGACAAGGCTCCGGCTTTCTCGTCACGGAGTCACCCGTCGCCCGGCCCGCCGGCGGGCGACGCTCGGGTTCCACTCGCCTGTCGGGCGGGGCACCGTACCGCCGCCTCGGCACACCGGACCGCGCGGTGCCGCCCGCTCACGTCACCGACGCTCTGGGGCTGGCACCCGGCGAGAAGGCACTGCGCCGGGTCCGGCTCATGCTCCTCGACGACGGCTCGCCACACAGCCTGGTTACCGCGTGGTTTCCGGCCTCCGTGGTGGACGCCGCGCCGCGCCTGTCCGCGAACGGCCCGATCGCCGAAGGCACGACACACTATGTCCGTCGCGAAACGGGCCGCTCCCCCGTCGAAGGCATCGACGTGACCACGGTGCGCCTGGCCACGGACGAAGAAGCGCGGCACCTGGAGGTGGAACAGCCCGCAGCAGTGGCTGTCGTCCTGCATACGGCGTTCGACGAACGGCATCACGCGCTGGTGTGCGAAGAGGGCGTCACTCCGTCCCACGTCTTCGAGCAGATCGACAACTACCCCATGCAGTAGCAGAACCGACGTTCCGCTTGACTGGACCGGTCCACCGGTCCAGTCTTTGTTTGTGTTCGGGGAGCGGCACCAGTCGTGCTGCCGCCCTCACGTCCTGCCTTGAACGCCGACATGGCGAGACCCCGGCGGCCGTCCGACCGGCCCCGGGGCATGGCCACCAGCTGAACCCGTTCGGAGCTGATGACATGACCGACCTTATCGACCGCCTCGTCATGTGGGTGGGCCTGCTGTTCAGACCCCATGGCACCCACCGCAGACGTGCTCACCCGGCCGTCCGCCCCACACCCCACCATGCGCTTGCCACCGGCATCGCCCCCCTCCCCGCCCACCGCAGCCCCTATGGCCTGCTCTTCGTTCTCGACGGCGCCGAGACAGCGGCCGTACGCCCGTACGTCGTCGCCCACCAGCCGTACACGATGAGCGAGGCGGCATGACGACACCACGCGAGCCCCGCCTGCTCCCCTGGTCCGGGTCCGACGGCAAGCCCTGCTACCTCGTCACCGACGACGACGGCGGCCCCGTCTCACGGCTGGCCGACACCACCGAGGCCACCCAGCTCCGCATGGGGGTGGAGCTCCTCGCCCACGCCCACGACCTCCTCCCTCGTGCGCCGCACGGCGAACTCCGCTACCTCGCCGAGTGCCTCACCCAAGCCCTCGCGGACGCGCTACGGGTGGCCGAGAGCCGAGGGCGGAGACCAAGCGGGCTCAACTGAGCGGGCCGATGACACCCGGGCCGGTTCTGTCACCGTGTCCCGGGACTGCCCAGCCCCTCCGTCGGCACCTCCACCAGGTGCCGCCCCGCACACCCGCCTGTCCCGGCATCGGGAACGGCACCCTGACCGCGTCACCGGTCAGCCCATGCTTTTGGCGCCGTCCAGGGACTCGCGGATGATGTCGGCGTGGCCGGCGTGCTGAGCGGTCTCGGCGATGATGTGCATCAGCACCCGGCGGGCCGACCACCGCGCGCCCGGCTCGAACCACGGCGCTTTCGGCAACGGCCACGAGGCGCCCAGGTCGGGCAGGGTGGCGACCAGGTCGTCGGTCCGGCGGGCCACCTCGGCGTAGTCGGCCAGGACACCGGCCAGCGTCTCACCGGGCAGCATCCGGAACTCGTCGGCCCGTCGGGCCCAGTCAGCCTCGGTCATGGCCGTGAAGTCCCCCATCGCCGAGGGGCCGTTCAGGATGAAGTCCCCCCACTTCCGCTCGACCGCGGCCACGTGCTTGATCAGGCCGCCCAGGCACAGCTCGCCGGCGGTGGTCCGGAGCCCGGCCTGCTCATCGGTGAGGTCACGGGTGGTGAAGCGCAGGAAGTGCCGGTGCTTGGCCAGCGTCTCCAGCAGGTCGGCGCGCTCACCGGTGATGGCCGGGGCCCCGGCCCGGTCGCGAATGGTCGTCTCGTCGAAGGTCGTCTCGTCGAAGGTCATGCTCTCCGCCTTCCGGTGTTCTCTTCCGTTGGACAAGGAGCACGCTAGGGACCATCGAGGTCAGTTGGTGTCCTAGATCTCGAAGGGCAGGGGGGCGGACCGCCCGTTCACTCCCCCAGCCCCTCCGCCAGCACCTCCGCCAGATGCCGCCCCCGCACCCCGCCCAGCTGCTCCAGCTGCGTCCGGCACGAGAAGCCGTCCGCCAGGACCACCGCCCCGTCCGGCGCCTCGCGCACCGCCGGGAGCAGCCGGTCCTCGGCGCAGGCGACCGACACCTCGTAGTGACCGGCCTCGAAACCGAAGTTGCCCGCGAGGCCGCAGCAGCCGCCGCTCAGCTCACCGGTGAGGCCGGCGGCGGCCCGCAGGCGGCGGTCGGCCGCGTCACCCAGGACCGCGTGCTGGTGGCAGTGGGTCTGGCCGGTGACCGGGCGGTCCACGGCGGGCGGGGCCCAGTCGGGGGCATGCCGCTCCAGCACCTCCGCGAAGGTGAGCACCCGCCCGGCGAGTCGGGCCGCGCGCGGATCGTCGTGCAGCAGCTCCGGCAGGTCCGTGCGCAGGGCGGCGGCGCAGCTCGGCTCCAGGACGACGACCGGCGCGGACGTCTCCAGCACCGGTGCCATCAGGTCCAGCGTGCGGCGCAGCAGCGCGCGGGCGCGGTCCAGCTGGCCCGTGGAGACGTACGTGAGGCCGCAGCAGACGCGGCCCCGGCGGGCAGCCAGCAGCGCGGTCGCCGACGTCGAGGCGCCGTCCCCGACGGCCCGCCCCCGCAGCGTCGGCGGCAGCACCACCCGCAGCCCCGCCGCCTCCAGCACCCGTACCGCCGCCCGGCCCACGGACGGAGACAGGTACTCGGTGAAGGTGTCGGGCCAGAGCACCACCAGGTCGCCGGACCGCCCGGCAGCCGGACGCCGCCCGCGCCACCACCGGCTGAACGTCTCCCCCGCCAGCCGCGGCACCTCCCGCTCGCCCGCGATCCCGCCCAGCCGCTTCACCACCGCCACCAACGGCCCCGATCCGGCCAGCAGGTTGACGACCGGAGCCACACGCGCCCGCGCCACCCAGCGCAGCCACACCGGCAGCCACCCCATCGCGTAGTGGGCGGCCGGGCGGCGCCGGCCCGCGTAGTGATGGTGCAGGAACTCCGCCTTGTACGTGGCCATGTCGACCTCGACCGGGCAGTCGGAGCGGCAGCCCTTGCAGGACAGGCACAGGTCGAGGGCGTCCCGGACCTCCGTGGAGCGCCAGCCGCCGGCCACCAGTTCACCGGCGAGCATCTCGTGCAGCAGCCGCGCGCGCCCGCGCGTGGAATGCTGCTCCTCCCCCGTCGCCCGGAACGACGGACACATCACCCCGGAGCCGGACACCGACGTCGTACGGCACTTGGCGACCCCGACGCAGCGCCGCACCGCCGCCGAGAAGTCGCCGCCGTCGGACGGATAGCCGAACACCACGTCCACCGGCTCGCGCGGCAGGACGGAGAAGCGCAGGTTCGCGTCGAGCGGCGCCGGGCGGACCAGCATCCCCGGGTTGAGGAGGTCGTCCGGGTCCCAGACGGCCTTCGCGCGCTCGAAGACGGCGACCATCTCCTCGCCGTACATCCGCGGCAGCAGCTCCGCCCGCGCCTGCCCGTCCCCGTGCTCCCCGGACAGCGACCCGCCGTGCGCCACGACCAGGTCGGCCAGCTCCTGCGAGAAGCGGCGGAAACGGGCGACCCCGGCGTCCGTCAGCAGGTCGAAGTCGATGCGTACGTGGATGCAGCCGTCCCCGAAGTGCCCGTACGGCGTCCCGCGCAGACCGTGGGCGGTCAGCAGCTCCCGGAAGTCCCGCAGGTACCCGCCGAGCCGGGCCGGGGGCACCGCGCAGTCCTCCCAGCCGGGCCACGCCTCCGAACCGTCCGGCATCCGCGTCGCCGTGCCGCTCGCGTCCTCCCGGATCCGCCACAGCGCCCGCTGCCCGGCCGGGTCGGCCACCACCAGGGCGTCGACGGCGTCGGCCGCCCGCACGACCGCCTCCGCACCCGCCCGTGCCTCCGCCTCCGACTCACCGCCGGTCTCCACGAACAGCCAGGCCCCGCCCCGTGGCAGGCCGGCCACGGACGCGGACGGCACCAGGTCCACCGCCATGCCCTCCACCGTCAGCGGCCCGAGCGGCAGCAGACCGGCCGCCGCCTGAGCCGCCGCGGCCTCGTCGGCGTACCCGAGGACCGCCAGCGCACGCGCACGCGGCGCCTCGACCAGGCGGACCACCGCCTCGGTCACCACACCCAGCGTGCCCTCCGAACCGCAGAAGGAGCGGGCCACGTCCGCGCCCCGCTCCGGCAGCAGCGCGTCCAACGCGTAGCCGGAGATACGGCGGGGCAACTCCGGAAAGCCGGTGCGCAGCCGCGCCAACTCGCCCTCCGCCAGCTCCCGCAGCCCCTCCGGCGCTCCCGCCCACCCCTGCCCGGGCCGCAGCCGCCGACCGCGCGCGGTGAGCACCGCCAGCTCGCGCACGCTGTCCGCCGTCGTGCCCCACGCCACCGAGTGGGAGCCGCACGAGTTGTTGCCGATCATCCCGCCGAGCGTGCACCGGCTGTGGGTGGAGGGGTCGGGGCCGAAACGCAGGCCGTGCGGGGCGGCGGCCTCCTGGAGACGGTCCAGGACCAGGCCCGGCTGGACGACCGCCGTACGCGCCTCCGGATCGAGTGAGACCAGCCGGTTCATGTGCCGGGTGAAGTCCAGGACGACCCCCGTGCCCGTCGCCTGCCCCGCGATCGACGTGCCGCCGCCCCGCGCCACGACCGGCACCCCGTGCGCCCGGCACACCTCCAGCACGGCCGCCACGTCGTCGGCGTCCGCCGGCGCCACCACACCCAGCGGGACCCGCCGGTAGTTGGACGCGTCCATGGTGGTCAGTGCCCGTGAGGTGACGTCGAAGCCGACCTCGCCCCGGACGGCCTTCCGCAGTGCTGCCTCCAGATCGGTCATGCGTCCAGGATGGCTTCGTAGCTCACTACAGGTCCGTAGGGCGGAGACTCTCGTCTCATCGGACGGACATGTCCCCGTCCGGTTTCGCCGAGGAGATACCCTCCGGCTCGTGGCTGAGATCCAGATTCCTGCTGACATCAAGCCCGCGGACGGTCGATTCGGCGCGGGTCCCTCCAAGGTGCGGGTGGAGGCGCTGGACGCCCTGGCCGCCACCGGCACGTCCCTCCTCGGCACCTCCCACCGCCAGGCGCCCGTCAAGAACCTGGTCGGCAAGGTCCGCGAGGGCATCCGCGAGCTGTTCCAGCTCCCCGACGGCTACGAGGTGGTCCTCGGCAACGGCGGCTCCACCGCGTTCTGGGACATCGCGACCCACGGCCTGATCGAGAACAAGTCACAGCACCTCACCTTCGGCGAGTTCTCCTCCAAGTTCGCCAAGGCGGCCAAGCTCGCCCCCTGGCTGGCCGAGCCGACCGTCGTCTCCTCCGACCCGGGCACGCACCCCGAGGCGCGGGCCGAGGCCGGCGTGGACGTGTACGCGTTCACCCACAACGAGACCTCCACCGGCGTCGCCATGCCCATCAAGCGCGTCACCGGCGCGGACGAGGGCTCCCTCGTCCTGGTCGACGCCACCTCCGGCGCCGGCGGCCTGCCCGTGGACATCGCCGAGACCGACGTCTACTACTTCGCCCCGCAGAAATCCTTCGCCGCCGACGGCGGCCTGTGGATCGGCGTCTTCTCCCCGGCCGCCATCGAGCGCGCCGAGCGGATCCACGCGTCCGGCCGGCACGTCCCGGAGTTCTTCTCGCTGCCGACCGCGATCGACAACTCGCGCAAGAACCAGACGTACAACACCCCGGCGCTCGCCACCCTGTTCCTGCTGGGCGAACAGCTGGAGTGGATGAACGGCCAGGGCGGCCTGGACTTCACCACCGCCCGCACCAAGGACTCCTCGTCCCGCCTGTACGCCTGGGCGGAGGAGGCCAAGTACGCCACCCCGTTCGTCTCGGACCCGTCCAAGCGGTCCCAGGTCATCGGCACCATCGACTTCTCCGACGACATCGATGCCGCCGCCGTCGCCAAGGTGCTGCGCGCCAACGGCATCGTCGACACCGAGCCGTACCGCAAGCTCGGCCGCAACCAGCTGCGCGTCGCGATGTTCCCGGCGATCGACCCGGCGGACGTCGAGGCGCTGACCACGTGCGTCGACTACGTGATCGAGAAGCTCTAGCAGTCTTCGGTACGACGACGAGGGGCGCCCGGCGGACACCGGGCGCCCCTCGTCGTCGTCCCACCACTGTCGCTGCTACCGGCTGAGCCGCTGGAACCGGCGCACCGCGAGCGGCAGGAAGACCGCCGTGAGGATCACCGGCCACACGCCCGCCATCAGCAGCGCGTGCTGCTCGACCCACGAGTCGCCCCCGCCGACCGGCGTGCCGAACAGCTCGCGGGCGGCGGCGGCCGTGGAGGAGATCGGGTTCCAGGCGGCCACCCAGCCCAGCCAGTCGGGCATGAGCTGGGGGGCGACGAAGATGCTGGAGATCATCGTCAGCGGGAAGGCCACCGCGAACAGGCCGCCGGCCGCCTCCGGGTTCGGGACCAGGAGCCCCAGCCACACGCCGATCCAGATCAGCGCGAACCGGAGCCACAGCAGCAGCCCGAACGCGGCCAGGAAGCCCCAGCCGCCGTCCGGCCGCCAGCCCATGGCCAGTGCCGTCAGCATCATGATCGCCAGCTCGGCGCAGGCGACCACGAGGTCGGTCACCCCGCGCCCCGCCACCACCGCGGAGGAGGCCATCGGCATGGAACGGAACCGGTCGATGACGCCCTTGGTGGAGTCGTGGACGACGAGGGTCGCGGTGTTGATGAAGCCGAACGCCATGGTCATCGCGAACATGCCCGGCATCAGGAAGTCCTTGTAGTCCCCGCCGCCCGGCACGGTCATCGCGCTGCCGAAGACATAGCCGTACAGGAGGACGGACAGGATCGGGAAGCCGAGCTGCCAGGCGATGTTGACGGGCTGGCGCCGGTAGTGGGTCAGGCCGCGGCGGACGATGTTGCCGCAGTCGGCGAGCAGCCAGTACAGCCGTCCGTGCTCGCGCGTGCCCGGCGCCAGGTCGAGTGCGCTCATGCCGCCGCCTCCTTCTCCGTACGGTCCGTGCGTTCCGTGCGTTCCGTGTCCAGTCGGTCCGTACGGTGGCCGGTCAGGCGCAGGAACACGTCGTCGAGGCTCGGCCTGCGCAGCCCGATGTCCTCCACGGCGACGCCCTCGTCCTGGAGACTGCGCGCCACCTCGGTCAGCGCGGCCACCCGGTCGGTGACCGGGGCGTGCACGCGCAGCGCCACCTCGTCGGCCTCGGGTTCACCGTCGCAGACGCGGGCGACCGTCTTCACCACCCTCGGTATCTCGCTCCGGTCGGCGACCACGACCTCGATGCGGTCGCCGCCGACCAGGTTCTTCAGCCCGTCCGGGGTGTCGTCGGCGATGGCCCTGCCCTGGTCGATGACGGTGATGCGGGAGGCCAGCTTGTCGGCCTCCTCCAGGTACTGCGTGGTCAGCAGCACGGTCGTGCCACTCGCCACCAGCGCCCGCACGGAGTCCCACACCTCGCCGCGGCTGCGCGGGTCGAGGCCCGTCGTCGGCTCGTCCAGGAACAGCACGGACGGGGCGAGGATCATCGACGCGGCGAGGTCGAGGCGGCGCCGCATGCCCCCGCTGTACTTGCCGACGCCCCGGTCGGCGGCGTCGGTCAGGTCGAACTGCTCCAGCAGCTCGGCCGCGCGGGCCCGGGCCCGCCTGCCGCCCAGGTGGAACAGGCGTCCGAACATCTCCAGGTTCTGGCGGCCGGTGAGCACCTCGTCCACGGCCGCGTACTGCCCGGTGAGGCCGATCCGCGCCCGCACCTCGCGCGCCTGCCGGGCGACGTCCCGGCCGGCCACCTCGGCCCGTCCCCCGTCCATCCGGACGAGCGTGGACAGGATGCGCACGGCGGTGGTCTTGCCCGCGCCGTTCGGCCCCAGCAGGCCGTGCACCGTGCCCTCGCGGACGGCCAGGTCGAAGCCGTCGAGGGCGTGTTTGCCGCCGTACCGCTTGCGCAGACCCTCGGCCCGTACCGCGTGTCCGTCGCTCATGGGTCCCCCTTTCACTCACAACCGAGTACACCGTACCCGATTACGCGTACGCCGTACTCAGTTTTTGTCGGCGGAACTAAACTGCCCTCATGGCAAGCGGTACGGAGACCAGCGGCAGCGGTGACATCGGCCGCACCCTCGACCTGTTGTGGGACACCGGCCGGCGGCCCAGCCGGGGGCCCAAACCGGGTCTGACGCTGGAGCGGATCGTGGACGCCGCCGTCGAGGTCGCGGACCGGGAAGGACTCGGCGCGGTCTCGATGCGCCGCATCGCCACCGAACTGGGCACCGGCACGATGTCCCTGTACCGCTACGTCCCCGGCAAGGGCGAGCTGATCGACCTGATGCTGGACCGCGTGCAGCGCCCGTCCGAGAACCCCGGTGACGGCGGCGGCGACGGCGGTGGTGACGGCGGCGGCGACAGCAGTGACGGCGGTGACGACGGCGGCTGGCGCTCGGCGCTGGAGGCCCTCGGCCGCGCCACCCTCGCCCTCTACCGTCGCCACACCTGGCTGCTGGAGGTCAACCAGTCCCGCCCCATCCTCGGCCCGTCCGCCCTGGAGGGCATGGAGAAGGTGCTCACGCGGATCAGGCCGATGGGCCTGACCGACCCCGAACTGCTGTCGGCGATCATCATGGTCGACGGGTACGTCGTCGGCGCCGCCCGCACGCAGGTGTACCAGGAGGAGGCCGAGCGCCGCTCCGGGCTGACGGACGCGCAGTTCTGGGCGGCCCAGCAGCCGGTGCTGGAGAAGGCCATGACCAGCGGCCGCTACCCCGTCCTGGCCTCCCTCTCCGAGGACACCTTCGGCACCGGCTTCGACCACTTCGAGTTCGGCCTGCAGCGCATCCTGGACGGGCTGGAGGTGCTGGTGGCCGCGCGGGACGCGGCGGGCCGTTCCTCCGGCGCGACCGCGCCGGACGTCTGCTCAGCCGCGCCGGAACAGCCGTCGTAGCCCGAAGACGGCGGCGACCGCCACGAGCAGGCCGAGCGCACCGACCTTGAGCGTGTTCCCGCCGGAGCCGTCCTCGTCGGACGCGGCGGCCCCGGTGCCCCCGGACGACTCCTTGTCCCCGCCGGACCCCGCCCCGGGCGCGTCCTCGGCCCGCACCGGGCTCTGGGCGCCCTCCATCCCGAGCAGCAGCTTGGCGCCGTCGGCGGTGTAGGTGACGGACTCGCCCTGCCCCAGGGGCACGCTGATCCGGCCCTTGCGCTGGATCTTCCCGCCGTTCCAGTCGTACCAGATGCCCCCGAGGTAGCCGCGCACGGCGAGTCGCTCGCCGTCCGGGGAGAACGCGGCGTCGGTGGCCCAGAGGTCGACGGCGGCGCCGCGCCGGAAGACGTTGGTGCCGGACGCGGAGAGCTTCGCGGGCCCCTCGTACAGGTGCCCGCCCTCCTCCTTCTTGTCGATGAGGTAGACCCGCCCGGTCTTCGGGTGGACGACCATCGACTCGGCGTCGCGGGCGCCGTCCGCGTACTTCACGACGTACTGGGTGGCCTTGACCGTCTGGTCCTTGAGCTCCTTCGGCTCGGGCAGCTCGTAGATCCACACGTGCGGCCAGGTGCCGCCGAGGTTGTCCCCGATGTCGCCGACGAAGATCCGGTCGCCCGGCCCGACGGAGATCGCCTCGACGTCACGGGGCGTGCCGATGCCGGAGAGCGTGACGCGGGCGACGGTCTCGCCGGTCGCGCCGTCCACGGCGTACAGGTACGGCCCGGTGTCCTGGTCGTTGTGCGTCCAGTAGACGCCGGGGTGCCGGCGGGAGGCGGCGAGCCCGCTGGACTCGGTGATGCGCGGGTCCTTGATGGTGAACCCCCCGGACCCGGCGACCCCGTCGTCCCCGTCGGCGGCGGAGGCGGGCACGGCGAACGCGCCCACGAGAAGGGCCGAGGCGAGGAGGGCGAAGGGTCGACGCATGCCCCAAGACTGCCATCCCGCCCGGCCGTTCATTTTAGGTGGTCGGTCTCACATCGCGCCACCCGGGCCGGTCGACCATGATGAGCGGATGCTCAGGTTCATGTTCGTCGGTGACTCCATGACGATCGGGAGCGCCGGCGAACACACGTGGCGCTACCGGCTGTGGCAGCACCTGCGCGCCTCGTACGGCCGTCCCTTCACGTTCGTCGGCCCGCGCGAGACCCTGCACGACCAGGTCACGGACGCCCCCACCTCGTACGCCTACGCCGACCCCGCCTTCCCCCGCGCCCACCTGGCCGGCTGGGGCGAGGGCTGGCACCACATGGCCCCGCTGATTGGCGAGGCGGTGCGCGCCCACCGCGCCGACGTGCTCCTGGTCTCCCTCGGCCTGATCGACCTCGGCTTCTACACCAACCCGGAGCAGACCGCCGACAACGTCCGCTCCTTCGTGGCCGGGGCCCGGTCGGCGAACCCGCGGGTCCGCATCGCCGTCCTGCCGGTGATCACGAACGTCCGGGTGCAGGCCGACACGTCCTTCGCCGACCAGGTCCACCGCTTCAACGACCTCCTGGCGAAGACGGCCGCCGACCTCGACGCCCCGGGCTCCCCGCTCCTCCTCGTCCCGCAGCCCCCGGCGTACGACTTCCACACGGACACCTACGACGGCACCCACCCCAACGAGAGCGGCGAGCACCGGATCGCGGGGGCCTTCGCGGACGCGCTGCACGAGGAGTGGGGGCTGGGCGGGCCCTACTCCGCCGCCGCGTAGGCCGCCCGGATCGCCCGGACCAGGCGGTCGGCGCAGGGCCGCACGCCATCACCCCAGTGCTCCTCCGCCAGCCCCAGGTAGACGGCGCGGGCGTGGGCCACCGGCGGGCGGTGGGCGGCCGGCAGGCGCGCGAGGGCCCAGTCGGCCGCCGCGTCCTTGGAGCGGATGTCGCCGGTGGCGAGCGTGCTCCAGATCCGGGCGAGGGTGAGCAGGACGTTGCGGGTGTCCAACTCCAGCTCGGCCAGGAGCCCCGGCACCCCGGCGACGATCGCGCGCCGCAGGTCCCCGTGCGGAACGGGGTCGAGGAGGGCGGCCGGGGGCGGGCCGTACAGCGGGGTGTCGGCGCGCAGCGCCATCGTCAGGAGCGGGGCGAGGTCGGGATCGTCCTCCGGCCCGGGCACGTGGCCGCGTTCGCAGGCGTCGCGCAGCCACTCGCCGTAGAGGTAGTCCCGGCGGGGCGGGTACCGCCAGGGCCGGACGTCGTCCCGCACGACGACGATCAGCTCGACGGGGCGGCGCCCCGCACCGCCGGACACCTTCAACAACCCTTCCGTGAGTGCGGCGCGTCGCGCGTGCGTCGTGGGGTTCCGCACGACGACGAGGAGATCCAGGTCGCTGTACGGGCGCAGGCCGCCGAGGGTCGCGGAGCCGTGCGCGTAGACGCCGAGCACCTCGTGGTCACCGAGGTGGCGCCGGACGAGAGCGACGAGGTGGTCGGTGCGGTCCCGCTCTGGCATATGCGCGTTCTCCCGTGTCCTGGTCACCGTGCGTATCGTTTGTACCGCGCGGCTGCTCCCGCCCGTGCGACGGCCGGCGCTACCAGGACGTCGAGTTCGTGGCCGAGGTCGTCTCCCAGGGGACGGCCGCCAACGACTACGGCCCCAAGAAGCCGGCTTACGCCGCCGCCGAGGTCCCCCTCTGCCTCATCGCCGACCCGTACCAGGGCAGGTGCCACATCTTCACGCACCCCGGGGACGGCGACTGCACGACCGGGACCAAGGTCGCCTTCGGACAGGACCTGGACCTCACCGGCACCGTCCTCGGCCTCACGCTCCCCACCGCCGGCTTCCCCCGCGACTGACCGACCGCACCCGCTTGCCTGGAGCGCACTCCAAGCCGTTGGCTTGGACACCATGGAGTACACGCAGCTCGGACGCACAGGACTCAAGGTCAGCCGACTCGTCCTCGGGACCATGAACTTCGGTCCGCAGACCGACGAGGCCGACAGTCACGCGATCATGGACGCGGCGCTGGACGCCGGCGTCAACTTCTTCGACACCGCCAACGTGTACGGCTGGGGCGAGAACAAGGGCCGTACCGAGGAGATCATCGGCAACTGGTTCGCCAAGGGCGGCGACCGGCGCGACAAGGTGGTCCTCGCCACCAAGGTGTACGGCAACATGGGCGCCGACGGCGAGGCGTGGCCCAACCACGACAAGCTGTCCGCGGTGAACATCCGCCGGGCCGTCGACGCCAGCCTGAAGCGGCTGCGGACGGACCACATCGACCTGTACCAGTTCCACCACATCGACCGCGCCACCGGCTTCGACGAGATCTGGCAGGCCATCGACGTACTGGTCCAGCAGGGCAAGGTCCTGTACGCCGGGTCATCGAACTTCCCCGGATACAAGATCGCCCAGGCCAACGAGGCCGCCGCCCGGCGCGGCGGCACCATCGGCCTGGTGAGCGAGCAGTGCCTCTACAACCTGGCCGAGCGCCGCGCCGAGATGGAGGTCATCCCGGCCGCGCAGGACTACGGCCTCGGCGTCATCCCCTGGTCGCCGCTGCACGGCGGGCTGCTCGGCGGCGTCATCAAGAAGGAGGTCCAGGGCGGACGACGCGCCTCCGGACGGGCGGCCGACACCCTGGCCGACCCCGCGAAGCGGGCGCAGGTCCAGGCCTACGAGGACCTGCTCGACAAGCACGGCGTCGAGCCGGGCGAGGCCGCGCTGGCCTGGCTGCTGACGCGGCCCGGCGTCACCGGCCCGATCGTGGGTCCGCGCACCGCCGAGCAGCTCGCGTCGGCGCTGCGGGCCGTGGAGCTGGAGCTCTCGGACGAGCTGCTGGGCGGGCTGGACGAGATCTTCCCGGGGACGGGTCCCTCCCCGGAGGCGTTCGCCTGGTGACACCCGCGGGGATCGCGGGGATCGCGGGGTACGCAGGGGTCTGAGGTGGCCGGCGGCCTTCGGCTAACCGAGCGCCGCCGCCACCGCCACCACCACGAGCATCAGCACGAGCACACCGGCCATGATCCGGTTACGGGTCTTCGGGTCCACGCCCCGAGCCTAACCGGAGGCGCCGAGCGGCCAGCGGGCGACCGCCTCGTAGCGGGGCTGTTCGCCCGGCACTCCGGAGGCCGGCAGGTTGCTGCGCACCAGTGCCAGGTCCGTCACGGTCCAGGTGGGGCCGGCGAAGGCGGCCAGCGCGTCGACGTACGGCCGGACCTCGAACGCCGCCCGGCTGCGGGCCAGCGTCAGGTGGGGGGTGTAGCGCCGGTGCTCCCCCATCGGGATCCCCGCCTTGCGCGCCGCCGCCTCGGCGCGGTCGGCCAGCAGCCGCAGGGTCGCGAGATCACCCTCCGCGCCCGCCCACAACGCCCGCCCGTGCCCGAACTGGCCTCCCCCGCGCAGCGCCAGCTCGAAGGAGGCCGTGCGGTGCGCGGCACGCTCCAGGCGGGCCGACAGGCCG
The DNA here is from genome assembly GCF_019049165.1 of Streptomyces sp. AC627_RSS907. Classification (NCBI taxonomy): domain Bacteria; kingdom Bacillati; phylum Actinomycetota; class Actinomycetes; order Kitasatosporales; family Streptomycetaceae; genus Streptomyces; species Streptomyces sp. AC627_RSS907. The sequence continues at coordinate 7,351 of NZ_JAGMUE010000004.1, read as the reverse complement.
GGGACGAGGCCGTCGTCGACCTCGCCGTAGAAGGCGAGCGTGAAGTGCCAGCCGGGGCGGCCGGTCCAGCGCAGCCGGTCCGCGCCGGGCAGCCCCCGCAGCGCGGCCACCTCGGCGGCGAGGCCGGCGGTGACGTCCTCGGGGGGCAGTACGGCGGCGAACAGTCTCATGGGGGCCAGTGTCCCCCGGGGAGGAGCGCCGGATGTCCCCCGGCGAGGAGCGCCGGATGTCCCCCGGCGAGGAGCGCCGGACGTCCCCGGCGAGGAGCGCCGGACGTCCCCGGCGAGGAGCGCCGGACGTCCCCCGGCGAGGAGCGCGAGACCCGACCGGCACCGCCGTCGGCCTCGCCCTCAGGACCGACGGCTTCCCCCGCGACTGACCCGGGGCCCGGCTACGCCGCCGGAGCCAGCTCCTCCCGCCGCTCACGCGGCACGAACCGCACCTGAGGGTGTCCCCGGTGCCAGCCGACCGACAACCGCAGGTTGCCGACGCGGGCCAGGACCAGGCCGATCACGAGCGCGGCGGTGGCCGCGACCGCGCCGCCGGCGGCGAAGCCGACCCGGGCACCGTAGGTGTCGGTGACCCAGCCGACGATCGGGGCTCCGACCGGGGAGCCGCCGAGGAAGACCATCATGTACAGGGCCATGACACGGCCGCGCATGGCCGGGTCGGTGGACATCTGGATGCTGGTGTTGGCCGTGACGTTGACGGTCATGCTGAAGACACCGATGGGGATCATCAGCAGCGCGAAGAGCCACAGCCCCGGTGCCGCCGCCGCCACGATCTCCAGGACGCCGAAGGCCAGGGCCGCCGCGATCAGGACGCGCAGCCGGGCCGTGCCGCGCCGGGCGGCGAGCAGGGCACCCGCCAGTGAGCCGACGGCCATGAGGGTGTTGAAGAGGCTGTAGGACCCGGCCCCCGCGTCGAAGACGTCGTCGGCGAAGGCGGACAGGAACACCGGGAAGTTGAAACCGAAGGTGCCGATGAACCCGACCAGGGTGATCGTCCAGATCAGTTCGGGGCGGCCCGCGACGTAGTGCAGGCCCTCGCGCAGCTGTCCCTTGCCGCGCGGGGCGCGCTGGACGGCGTGCAGCTCGCGGGCGCGCATCAGCAGCAGGCAGCTCAGCGGCGCGACGAAGGACAGGCCGTTGGCGAGGAACGCCCAGCCGGTGCCCACCCCGGTGATCATCAGACCGGCGACGGCGGGGCCGACCAGTCGGGCGGACTGGAAGTTGGCCGAATTGAGGCTGACCGCGTTCTGGAGCTGGTCCCGGCCGACCAGCTCGGCGACGAAGGACTGGCGGGCCGGGTTGTCGACGACGGTGGCCAGGCCCATCGCGAAGGCGGCGACGTAGACGTGCCAGACCTCGACGTGGCCGGACAGGGTGAGGGCGGCGAGGGCGAGCGCGGTCAGGGCCATCGCGGACTGGGTGACCAGCAGCGTGGGCCGCTTGCGCAGGCGGTCGACGAGGACGCCCCCGTAGAGGCCGAAGAGGAGCATCGGCAGGAACTGCAGGGCCGTGGTGATACCGACGGCGGCCGAGGAACCGGTGAGGCTGAGCACCAGCCAGTCCTGGGCGATGCGCTGCATCCAGGTGCCGATGTTGGAGACGACCTGCCCCAGGAAGAACAGGCGGTAGTTCCTGACCTTCAGGGAGGCGAACATCGACGTCCTGCGGGGGGCGTCGGGGGCGGTCGGGGCGTCGTGGGCGGTCGGGGCATCGTGGCCGTCAGGTGCGGGGGCGGAAGCTGCTCCGGGTCCCGTACTCAAAAGGGTTCGCCTCCTCGCGAATGCTGCCTACAGGTGTGCGAGCTTCTCCAGCACGGGGGCGGCGGCGCGCAGTTTCGCCCACTCGTCCTCGTCGAGTCCCTCGACCAGCGTGGCCAGGAACGCGTTCCGCTTGCGGCGGCTCTCCTCGAGCATGACCACGGCCTGCTCGGTCTGCGTCACGACCTTCTGGCGCCGGTCCTCGGGGTGCGGCTCCAGCCGGACCAGTCCCTTGGCCTCCAGGAGCGCCACGATGCGGGTCATCGAGGGCGGCTGGACGTGTTCCTTGCGGGCGAGCTCGCCCGGGGTGGCGCTGCCGCAGTTGGACAGGGTGCCGAGCACCGACATCTCGGTGGGGCTGAGCGACTCGTCGACCCGCTGGTGCTTGAGCCGACGGGACAACCGCATCACGGCGGAGCGCAGGGAGTTCACGGCGGCGGCGTCGTCGCCATGCTTGAGGTCCGGCATGTTCCTTAGCGTAACTCATTAGTCTCGCGAAATACCACCGGTCGTCGACCCGTGTGCCCGTGACGCCCGCCACTGAAACTCATGATTCACCCGTACGAGTGAGTCGTTTCCGGAAAACGGAGCAGGACCCGGTCCGCGGGGCGACCCTCGTGCGCATGGGGACCAGCGTGCTCAGCCTGCGGATGGACGGGGAGCTGCTCGACCGGCTCCGGCACCATGCGGCGAAAAGAGGAATGAGCGTCCAGGACTATGTCGTCCGGACGCTCATTCGCAATGACTTCGACGAGCGGTTCCAGTCCGCCGTGGAGGAGACGGACCGGTTCTACGGGGTCACCTGAGCTCCGCTCACGTGAGGCCGAGGGCCGGCATCAGGTAGTAGAAGGCGAACACCGCCGACACCACGTACATCGCGGCGGGAACCCCCCGGCCCCGCCCGGCCGCCAGGCGCAGCACCGAGAAGGTGATGAAGCCCATGCCGATGCCGTTGGTGATCGAGTAGGTGAACGGCATCATCATCATCGTCACGAAGGCCGGGATGGCGATCGTGAAGTCGGACCAGTCGATCTCCCGGATCGAGCCGGACAGGATCAGGAAGCCGACCGCGATCAGCGCCGGGGTGGCCGCCTGGGACGGGACCATCGTGGCGACCGGCGTGAGGAACAGCGCCATGGCGAACAGCGCGCCGGTGACGACGTTCGCGAAGCCGGTGCGCGCGCCCTCGCCGACACCGGCCGTGGACTCCACGAAGCAGGTCGTGGCCGAGGCGGAGCTCGCACCGCCCGCGGCGACCGCGACACCGTCGACGAACAGGACCTTGTTGATGCCGGGCATCTGGCCCTGGGCGTCGGTCAGCTTGGCCTCGTCGCCGACACCCATGATCGTGCCCATCGCGTCGAAGAAGCACGACAGCAGCACGGTGAAGACGAACAGCACGCCGGTCAGGACGCCGACCTTCTCGAACCCGCCGAACAGGCTGACCTCGCCCACCAGCCCGAAGTCGGGCGCGGAGACGGGGTTGCCGGGCCACTTCGGGGTGGTCAGGCCCCAGGAGGGGACGTCGGCGACGGCGTTGATGACCACCGCGACGACGGTCATCACGACGATCGAGATCAGGATGGCGCCCGGGGTCTTGCGGACGATCAGCGCGAGGGTCAGCAGCACGCCGAGGACGAAGACCAGCACCGGCCAGCCGTGCAGGTGACCGCCCGTGCCCAGCCGGAGCGGGACGGTGCTGTGGGCGGCGTCCGGCATACGGGTGATGAACCCGGAGTCGACCAGGCCGACGATCATGACGAACAGGCCGATACCGATGGAGATGGCCTTGCGCAGGCCGTAGGGCACGGCGTTCATCACACGCTCGCGCAGGCCGCTGGCGACCAGCAGCATCACGACGAAACCGGCCAGCACGACCATGCCCATGGCGTCCGGCCAGGACATCCGCGGGGCGAGCTGGAGGGCGACGACGGAGTTCACACCGAGGCCGGCGGCCAGCGCGATCGGGACGTTGCCGATGACGCCCATGAGGAGCGTGGTGAACGCCGCCGTCAGGGCGGTCGCGGTGACCAGCTGACCGTTGTCGAGCTGGTGGCCGTACATGTCCTTCGCGCTGCCCAGGATGATCGGGTTCAGCACGATGATGTACGCCATCGCGAAGAAGGTCGCGAAGCCGCCGCGGACCTCGCGGGGCAGCGTGCTGCCGCGCTCGGAGATCTTGAAGTAGCGGTCGAGGGCGTTCTGCGGGGGCCGCCGGTCTTCGGGCGACTCGGGGGACGGGGGGACCTTGGCGGAGGCCGAGGTGGACATGCGGAACCTCATCACCAACAGGTTCCCCCACGGCCTTGTTGGTGTTTCCTACGAATGAAAGTGGTCAGAGACAAACGGATTCAGTATGAACGTATGAGCCCGAGATCGCTATCTCCGCGCGTAGACCCGCGCGGCGCCGCGCCGCGGGTCCGTCGGCGCCCTCCTCGTAAGCTGTACGCATGACGAAGTGGACACCCACGCACGAGGCGCCGGAGCCCCTGGAGGGCCCCGTGGTTCCGACCATCACCGGCGGCACCGTCCTCTGGTTCGTCCTCTTCCTCGTGCAGCTGCCCTTCTACGGCTGGTTCGACGACCACGGCCACGCCTGGTGGGTGTGGACCTGCCTGGCCGGCGGCGGCCTGGGCCTCATCGGCGTCTGGTACGTCCGCAAGCGCGACGCCGCGATCAAGCGGGCGCGGGACGCGGCGTAGCGCCCGCCCGGCGGACGGCGGAGACGGGGAGCGGCACCCGACGCGGGGGGACGGTGCAGGCGGAGCGCGACAGCCCCCTGCGCGAGGAGCGGCCCCGCGCGGCGTACGGGCGATACGGCGCGGCGTACGGGCAACGGCGCGGCGTACGGGCGACGGCGCGGCGGCGGCAGGGCGCCGCGCGGGGGCTCGCGGTGCGGGGCTCGTAGTACCACGGCATCAAGTGTCGGCGTGGCACTCCTCCCCAGGTCGGATCTTCCGCGTTTTCAGCGAGTGAAGCCCCAAAACCGCACGTACCGTCGAATGCATGACGCATCTCGACGCGGGCGGCCGGCTCGGCTCCTCGCACGCCCTTCCCGTCCCCCCGGCCGCGACCGGACTGACGGCGGCCCAGGTCGCCGAACGGGTCGCACGTGGTGAGGTCAACGACGTACCGGTGCGCAGCAGCCGCTCGGTGGCCGACATCGTCCGCGCCAACGTGTTCACCCGGTTCAACGCGATCATCGGCGTGCTGTGGGTGATCATGCTGTTCGTCGCGCCGATCCAGGACAGCCTGTTCGGCTTCGTGATCCTCGCCAACACCGGCATCGGCATCATCCAGGAGTGGCGGGCGAAGAAGACCCTGGACTCACTGGCGCTGATCGGTGAGATCCGGCCGACGGTGCGCCGGGACGGGACGGCCGCCGAGGTCAGTACGTCGGAGATCGTGCTGGACGACGTCATCGAGACCGGACCCGGGGACAAGATCGTCGTCGACGGGGTCTGCGTCGAGGCGGACGGGCTGGAGATCGACGAGTCGCTGCTGACCGGTGAGGCCGACCCGGTCGTCAAACAGCCCGGGGACGAGGTCATGTCCGGCAGCTTCGTGGTCGCGGGCGGCGGCGCCTTCCGGGCGACCAAGGTGGGGCGCGAGGCGTACGCCGCGCAGCTCGCCGAGGAGGCTTCCCGCTTCACCCTGGTCCAGTCCGAGCTGCGCTCCGGCATCTCCACGATCCTGAAGTACGTCACCTGGATGATGGTGCCGACCGCGATCGGCCTGGTCCTCAGCCAGCTGCTCGCCAAGGACGACGAGCTGGACGACTCGATCGCGCGCACGGTCGGCGGCATCGTCCCCATGGTCCCCGAGGGCCTGGTCCTGCTCACCTCCGTCGCCTTCGCGATCGGCGTCGTCCGGCTCGGCCGGAAGCAGTGCCTCGTCCAGGAGCTGCCCGCCATCGAGGGCCTGGCCCGCGTCGACACCGTCTGCCTGGACAAGACCGGCACCCTCACCGAGGGCGGCATGGACGTCACCGAGCTGCGCACGCTCGACGGCGCCGACGAGACGTACGTCCGCACGGTGCTCGGTGCCCTCGGCGAGTCCGACCCGCGCCCCAACGCCTCCCTGCAGGCGGTCGTCGCGGCCTTCCCGGCGGCCGACAACTGGCGCTGCACCGAGTCCCTGCCCTTCTCCTCCGCCCGCAAGTACAGCGGCGCCGCCTTCAGCGAGGGCGACGGCACCTCCAGTACGTGGCTGCTGGGCGCTCCGGACGTGCTGCTGGCCGAGGACGACCCCGCCCTCGCCGAGACCGTACGGCTCAACGAGCAGGGCCTCAGGGTGCTGCTGCTCGCCCGCGCCGCCCGTGACCTGGACGACCCCGCGGTGGCCGAGGGGGTCACGGCGACCGCCCTGGTCGTCCTGGAGCAGCGGCTGCGCCCGGACGCCGCGGACACCCTGCGCTACTTCGACGAGCAGAACGTCCGGGCCAAGGTCATCTCCGGCGACAACGCGGTGTCGGTCGGCGCGGTCGCCGGCAAGCTCGGTCTGACCGGCGCCACCGTCGACGCGCGCCGGCTCCCCGCGGAGCGCGACGGCATGGCCGAGGCCCTGGACGAGGGCACGGTGTTCGGGCGGGTCACCCCGCAGCAGAAGCGGGACATGGTGGGCGCCCTCCAGTCGCGCGGCCACACGGTCGCCATGACCGGCGACGGCGTGAACGACGTCCTGGCACTGAAGGACGCCGACATCGGCGTGGCGATGGGCTCGGGTTCGGAGGCCACCCGGGCGGTCGCGCAGATCGTGCTGCTCAACAACAGCTTCGCCACCCTGCCGGCGGTGGTCGCCGAAGGGCGCCGGGTGATCGGCAACATCACCCGGGTCGCGACCCTGTTCCTGGTCAAGACCGTGTACTCGGTGCTGCTGGCGATCCTGGTGGTCTGCTCCCAGGTCGAGTACCCGTTCCTGCCCCGCCACCTCACCCTGCTCTCCACCCTCACCATCGGCGTCCCCGCCTTCTTCCTGGCCCTCGCCCCGAACAAGGAACGGGCCAAGCCCCACTTCGTCCGGCGGGTGATGCGGTACGCGATCCCGGGCGGGGTGGTGGCCGCGGCGGCGACCTTCACGACGTACCTCGTCGCCCGGCAGCACTACTCCGGCCCGGGGGCGCTGGACGCGGAGACGAGCGCGGCGACGCTGACGCTGTTCCTGATCTCGATGTGGGTGCTGGCGATCGTCGCCCGCCCCTACACCTGGTGGCGTGTGGGCCTGGTGGCGGCCATGGGCGCGGCCTTCCTGGTGGTGCTGGTGGTGCCGTGGCTGCAGGACTTCTTCGCGCTGAAGCTGGTGGGCGTGACGATGCCGTGGGCCGCCGTCGGCATCGCGGCGGGGGCGGCGGCCGCCCTGGAACTGCTGTGGCGGTGGGTCGACCGCCGCTTCCCGGCCTAGCCGCAATGCCGGTGATTTAGTTTGTGTCTTGTCGGGTGATGGTCGTGGTGTCCGGTGCGGGTGGTGTCCGGTTGCGGTGCTCGGCCCGTTTGAGTGGCCAGTTCGACATCTTGCGTTTGATCACTCTGGGGCAGGTCCGATGACGGCGTGCGGGCAGCAGGCGTTCGATGATCTCAGCCAGGG